>JAETTR010000039.1 GCA_021768985.1 Bacillota bacterium | reverse complement strand
GAACTCCCCGATCGGGTTATGATCGCACGCGAAGTAACCCATTCTGCCGTATTCGTCCCGTCCGAGATACAGTTTTTTCTTTTCGTCGTAGTCCTCGCACAATATTTCCGTGCGTTTCCCCACGTACTTTCTGCTCCGCTCGCGCGTCTGTTCGTTGACGAGCGCGATCAGGCGCGCGATTCGGTCTTTGGAAACCTCGTCCGGAATACGCCCTTCCATTTCCGCCGCTTTCGTTCCCGTGCGCGGGGAATAGATAAACGTGAACGCCGAAGCGAACCCCGCTTCCCTTACGAGCGAGAGGGTTTCCCCGAACTCCGATTCCGTCTCGGTCGGAAAGCCGACGATCAGATCGGTCGTAATTTCGCAGTCGGGAATTTCTCTTTTCAGCATCGCCACGTTTTCGAGATATTTTTCCCGCGTGTACCGTCTGTTCATGGCGGCAAGGATACGGTTGGAGCCCGACTGCGCCGGCAGATGCAACAGCTTACAAATTTTTCGATGCTTTTTCATGACCGCAACGAGCGCGGGAGAAAAATCCTTGGGGTGAGAGGTCATGAACCTCAACCGGAAATTCCCATCCACGGAAGCGGCGAGATCGAGCAGCTCCGGAAACGCCGTGTCGCCGTCGCGATAAGAATTCACGTTTTGCCCCAGCAACGTGATTTCGCGGTAGCCCTCTTTGACGAGTGTTTCGATCTCTTTCAGCACGTCTTCCTTTTTGCGCGAACGCTCCCGCCCGCGCACGTAGGGTACGATACAATAGGTGCAGAAATTGTTACAGCCGTACGTAATATTCACCCAGGCGTTTGGAAAGCTCGTCCGCACGGGCGAAATCCCGTCCTCCGTTTCCGCACGCTCTTCGGGAACCGAAATCACCGCCTTTTTCCGTTTCCGTTTTTCTTCGATCAGCCTACCGAGCTCGGGCAGATTATGGGTGCCGAACAAAACGTCGATAAAAGGAAACTTATCCTTCAACACCGCCGCCTTGCCTTCTTCCTGCACCATGCACCCGCCCACGGCGATAATCAGGTCCTTCTTTTGCCTCTTTAACTTCTTTAACGCGCCGATGTTGCCGAACGCGTGATTTTCCGCGTTCTCGCGGATACAGCAGGTATTGAATACGATAATATCCGCCTCTTCGACGGGAGCTTCCTCCGTGTATCCCGCGCTCCGCAGAATTCCCGCAATTTTTTCCGATTCGTGTACGTTCATCTGACAACCGTACGTTGTGATATGATATTTCATGGTATCTCGCAGTTCGGAGAAATCTCCTCCGGTTTGATTCAAACGACAAGTAAAAAACGCATCACTTTGCGCATCAGCCGACATTCTGTATCATTATATCATAAAACTTGTATTTTTTCAACCGTAATATCCGAAAAATTTTCCGCAAATTACGAATACTGTCGGTATGAAACGCGCGATAAAAGTTACTCTCGTTATTTTTGCCGTTCTGCTCGTAATCGTGCTTGCGGCGATCTTTTACTATCTCGGCATTACGGGCGGGGAAAAGCTCGATCCCGAAAAGCTGACGCTGAACACCTCCTGCGTGCGCCTGTTCGACGGAAACGGCAATGAAATCGAAACGGGCGGAACGCGGAACGCCGTTTCCCTTCACGACCTTCCGAAAGCTCTGCCGAACGCGTTCGTCTCCGTGGAGGACAAAAGCTTTTACAAACACAACGGATTCGATTACAAACGTATCGTAAAAGCGGCAATGAAAAACGTTGCGACCTTTTCCTTCCGCGAAGGCGCTTCGACCATTTCGCAACAGCTCGTAAAAAATACCCACCTCTCGGGAGAAAAGACGATCAACCGCAAATTAAAGGAGTTCAAACTGACCCGCGCGCTCGAAAGGCGGTACTCGAAAGAGGAAATCATGGAGCTGTACTTAAATTCCATTTATTTCGGGCACAGCGCGTTCGGCGTGAACGAAGCGGCACACTTCTATTTCGGCAAACGCGCGGAAGAGCTGACTCCCGCCGAATGCGCCATGCTCGCCGCGCTCGTCAAATCACCCAACCGCTACTCCCCCTTTAAAAACGCCGACAAATGCCTTGCGCGAAGAAATCTCGTCCTGAAACTCATGAACGAGCAAAACTATCTTTCCGAAACGGAGTATCGCGACGCGGTAAACTCCTCTCTGCCGGAATCCCCCGCGCCGCGCGCGAAGAACGCCTATCTCGCCCGCGTATACGAGGAGCTCGACGAGCTCTTTCCCGATCTGCAAGCGAGCGGCGATCTGCGCGTTTACACCTTTTACGATCCCGACTTGCAGGCGGAACTCGATAAAACGCAAACGGAAAGCGACGCCTGTATTCTGGTGCGGGACAACGATTCGCACAGCATCAAGGCCCTGCACGCCACGGCGGGCACGCCCGAGCGGCTCCCTGCTTCCGTCATCAAACCGCTTCTCGTCTACGCGCCCGCATTCGAGGAAAACATGATCTCGCCGCTCACACCCGTGCTCGATAAAAAGACGGATTTCGGCGGATACTCCCCCGACGATTACAAGGGCGCTTCGGGCGGATACGTGAGCGTGCGGCAAGCCGTCGCCAAGAGCCTGAATATCCCCGCCGTGCGGATCCTAAACGAACTCGGCGTGGAGCGCGGCGCAAAATATTTAAAGAAAATGAAACTCGAAATTCCCGAAGAGGACTATTCTCTCGCACTCGCGCTCGGCGGAATGAAGAACGGTTTTACGCTTCCCGCGCTTGCCGACGGCTACGCAACCTTTGCAAACGGCGGAAACTTTGCCGCCTCGCGCGCGGTCTCCCGCGTGGAGGACGGACGAGGACGGACGCTCTTCCGATTCACGCCCCTGCCGACCAGAATATTTTCGGAGGATACGAGTTATCTTATGAACGACGTTTTGCAAACCGCGGTGAAGAGCGGCACGGCGAAAACGCTCTCCTCCCTTCCCTTTCCCATCTGCGGGAAGACGGGTACGGGCGGCACGGACGCGGGAAATACAGACGCATACACGATCTCCTATACCCGCCGCGAAACGGTTGCGGTATGGCTGGGCAACCGCGACAATTCCCCGATCAAGACGACGGGCGGAGGCTTCCCCGCCAATCTGGCGCTGCGCGTTTACAAGTACCTCTACCGAAACGGCAGCGCGCCCGAACCGTTCGAACCGTGCGATAGCATCGTAAGCGTGGAATACGATATTGAGGAATACGAAACCAACCACAGAATTCTGCTTGCCGATCCGCTTACGCCCGTCTATGCGAAGGGCAGCGAGCTCTTCCGCAAGAGCGCGTTACCCGAAGCCTCGTGCGAACGATTCAGCCGTCCGACAATTGAAAAACCGCTGATTTTCGTGCAAAACAACGCCGTTTCGATTGAATTATGTCAGACAAAGTACTATGAATATATTATCAAAAGAGAAAACCGCGGTAAAATTACCACGATTTACAGCGGAAAATATCAAAAAAATATTTGCGACAACTCGGTACGCGGCGGCGAAAGCTATCGTTACATCGTAGTACCCGTATACAACGGAACGGAAGGAACTCCCGTGGAGCTCCCTCTCGTATACGTTCCCGTGTCGGGCGAATTGCCCGACGATTGGTGGGAATAATCACAGATCAATGACTTCGAGCGCACGGACGGATTCCTCGACGAGCGCCTCGACGTCGAGCTTTTTCTCCTCTTCCTCGATAAACGACAGCTTGGGTTTGATTGCGGGGAAGTCGGGCAGAAATACCGTACAACAATCCTCGAAGGGCAAAACCGAAGTTTCGTAAGTGCCGATCTTTTTCGAGATCGTAATAATTTCGTTTTTGTCGAAGCCGATGAGCGGACGAAGCACGGGAAGGGTCACGACGGCGTTCGAAGAGGTAATCCCCTCGATCGTCTGGCTGGCGACCTGTCCGAGGCTCTCGCCCGTGATCAGGCACTGGTCCTTTTGCCGCCGCGCGACGCGCTCGGCAATACGGAACATAAAGCGGCGCAATAGCGTGACGTTGAGTTCTGCGGCGCATTTTTTATGAATCTCTTCCTGAATGTGCGTCACGGAAGCCGTCACCAATTTCGCCGTACCGGAATACCGACCGAGAATTTTTCCGAGCTCGATCACTTTGTCCTTCGCCTGTTCGTTCGTATAAGGATAGCTGTGAAAATGGAGATACTCCACGTTCATGCCCCGTTTCGCCATCATGTAACCCGCGACGGGAGAATCGATCCCGCCCGAGATCAAGAGCAAGCCCTTACCCGACGTACCGACCGGCATACCGCCAGAACCCTCTGAAAATTTTCCGAATACGAGCGCGGTACCGTTTTCGCGCACGTCGATATAGACGAGCGATTGCGGTTCGTGCACGTCCACCTTCAGCATTTTATTTTCCGAAAGCAATCTGCCGCCGATTTCCGCGTTGATCTCCATGGAGGTGCGCGGAAACTTTTTATCGGCACGGTGCGTTTCCACCTTAAAGGTCCCGCAGGCGGGCGCGACCGCCTTTGCCGCCGCGTAAATTTCGCCCATGTCCGCAGCAACGCACAGCGCGAGCGAATAGGAATGTACGCCGAACACGCGGGAAATCCGCGACATGATCTCTTCCGCCATATCGGGTTCGAACTTCGCGACCAGATATCTCCCGCTCGTTCGGTGCAGTTCGTGACGGATCCCCTTCAACGAACGTTCCAGATTCACCGTAAACACCCGTTCGAAATATCCGCGGTTTTTGCCCTTTAAATGAATTTCCGCATAGCGGATGATAATTACTTTTTCGGCACCGTCCATCAGCCCGTAACCTCCTTCATTTCGCGCACCGCGGCGTTCATGAGCTCTGCCGCCCGCACGATTTCCTCTTCTGTCGTTTCGGGCGAAAAGCTTGCGCGAAGCGCGCCGTCGAGTGTCTTTCCGTCCCAGCCGCACGCTTCCAGAACGGGGCTGTGCGGTTTCTTCGAATTACACGCGCTTCCCGTTCCGATCGCAAGCCCCGCATCCCACAGCTTGCGTTGCAATACCTCTCCGCGCAGTCCGACCGCCGACACGGTCAGAATATACGGCGAACCGTTTTCCGGCGACAACCGCGCAAACAGCGGCTTTTCGAGCAACTCCCAGAGCATTTCCCGGTACCCCGACAGCCGCGCCCCGTCCGCCGAAAGACTGGCGAATTTCTCTTCTGCCGCATAACGGAAATACGCGATTCCGTAAGTATTCTCAGTACCGCTCCTGAGATTTCCCTCCTGTCCGCCTCCGTACAGGAACGGAGAAAGCGGAAATTTTTTTCGTTTCATCAGTGCGCCCGTGCCCTTCAACGCGCCGATTTTGTGCGCGCTGACCGAATATAAATCGATCTCCTCCGTCAGCCGTACGGGAATTCTTCCGTACGCTTGCACGCCGTCGGAATGAAAAACAGCGCGCGGATTCTTCGCCTTGACGAGGCGGGCGAGCGTACGGATATCGTTTACCGCGCCCGTTTCGTTGTTTACGTGCATTACGCTCACAAAGCTCGTCTTTTCGTCCACAAGGTGCAAAAGCGCTTCCGTATTCACGCTTCCGTCCGAATTGACGGGCGCGATTCTCGGCTCTACGCCGCGGTTTTTCAGCTCCGAAAATGCGCTTCGGATCGCCGCGTGTTCCCCCGCGTCCGTCACTGCGTTTCCCCGCTTCGCGCACGAGAATACGGCTTGATTATCCGATTCCGTTCCGCACGAAGTGAAAATCAGATCGAACTTTTCGGGATCAGCAACGAACCCCAAAAGCTCGTTTCTCGCGGCGTCCGTTTCCCGTGCGACGCAAACTCCGCCGTGATAACGGGCGGAGGGATTATAAAAATTTTCGGTTAAAAAGCTTGCCGCGCGCAAGCCTGCCCGAGCGTTCGGGCAGGTCGTCGCAGCGTTATCCAGATATATCATTTGCGTACGAATTTATTCACGCCCGCCGCGCGGACGAGAAATTCCAACATGGTCTTTCGGCATTCGAGCACATAGAGTTGTTTCCCGAGCGTTTCGTTCTGAAGGACGTAGATGAACTCCTTTCCTTCCGTCGGCTCGGAATTGGGCGTAACGATCTTCGGTTTTTTGCCCTGCATCCCGTTCAGCGTATCCTGATAGGAATCGCTCTCGCAATACCCGATCTTTAAAATATCCGCCGCTTTAATCAGGTACAGATACTTACGCTTGCGCCCGTTGAACACTTTTGTAATGCGGAGCTCGTCCTCTACGAACACGTAATCGTAGCTCACGTTAAACCGCCTTTTCAGCCGCCAGAACAGTACCCCGATCGCCGCAAGAGAGAGAACGCCCAGACACCAGCTGACGATCGAGAACGTCGGATTTGCACCGACCTTGCCCGCCTCCGAGATCATGCTCGGAATCATCATGAAGGACAAAAAGACGCCGAATGCGGTGAAAATAAAGAATACGATCCCCGCAACGTGAAACACGGTATAATATTTCGATTCTTTGCCGCTCCTCTGCGAGCCCGCACTCTCTTCGTAGAATTTACTTTCCGCCATTAAAACTCCACCTTACCCTCGTAAACTTTTACGACGTTCCCCGCAAGGGTCACCTTGCCGCTCTGATAATAACGGACGATCAGATCGCCGCCGCGCACCTTGACCGTGATATCGATATCGTGCGCGCAATAGCCGTTGAGCACGCTCGCGACCGCCGCTGCCGCCGCGCCCGTACCGCAGGCGAGCGTCTCGCCGTTGCCGCGCTCCCATACCCGCATTTTCAGCGTACTGCCGTTGACGACGCGAATAAACTCCACGTTCGTCTTTTCGGGGAAGTACTTGCTGTTCTCGATTGCCGAACCGAGCGCTTCCACGTTCACGTCGTCCACCTTGTCGCAGAAGATCACGCAATGCGGATTTCCGAGATTGACGAGCGTGACGCGGTATTCTTTTCCCTCTATTTCCATGGGCTGGTTGACGATTTGCTTACCCTTCCACACGGACGGAATCTTTTCGCCGTCGAGCACCGCTTCGCCAAGCTTTACGCTCGCGCTGGTCACCACGCCGCCGAAGGAATACACGCTGACTTCCTTGATCCCGCTCATGGTTTCGATTGTCATGACGTCCTTTGGCACGATTCCCTTTTCGTAGAGATATTTTCCCACGCAACGGATCGCGTTGCCCGCCATCTTGCCCTCGGTGCCGTCCTGATTGTAAATACGCATTTTCGCGTCGGCAACGTCCGATTTTTCGATCAGCACGATTCCGTCGCCGCCGATTCCGGAGTGGCGTTCCACAAAGTTGATCGCAAGCGATTCGGGACAGGTAATTTCTCCGTTCAGGTTTTCGAAATAGATATAGTCGTTTCCGCTCGCCTGCATTTTGGTAAACGACAGCTCCATTTTCTTTTTGCGGAGATTGTTGATATCGACGAGCTCGGTGTTGTACTCGGTAAACTTGCTCGCGACGATATCGCAGAGCGCGTTCGCCGTATCGAGGGAGGTCAGCACGGTAATGCCGAGCAGAATCGCGTGGTGATGCAGTTCGATATAGTCGTTGATCGAATCGACGTCCGTTTTCCCCGTATAGATGATATAGTCGATTTTTCCCTCATCCATCAGCTTGCAGACCTGTTTGGTCGCCTTCAACCGTTCGACGATCGTCACGTCGATTCCCAGATCGGAAATCACCTTTGCGGTACCCGCCGTGGCATAGATGTTACAGCCGAGGTCGGCAAACTTTTTGGCGATAGAAACGACTTCGAACTTGTCCTGATCGTTGATCGTAAAGTACACGCCCACGGGCTTATCCTTCGTCGGGTGACACATTTTAAAGCCCGCGGAAACGAGTCCCTTGAAGAGCGCTTCCTCGATGTTCTTTCCGATCCCGAGCACTTCGCCCGTCGATTTCATTTCGGGTCCGAGCTGGGAGTTCACGTCGTTGAGTTTTTCAAAGCTGAATACGGGCACTTTGACCGCTACGTAAGGCGAATTGGGATAGAGTCCCGTGCCGTATCCGAGTCGTTTGAGCTTCGCGCCCGCCATGATCTTGGTGGCGAGCTCCACCATCGGCACGCCCGTCACCTTGGAAATATAAGGAATGGTACGCGACGCGCGCGGATTTACTTCGATGACGTAGAGCTGATTCTGATAAATCAGATACTGAATATTGATCAATCCCTTCGTTTTCAGCGACAGCGCGAGCTTCGTGGAGATATCCACGATATTGCGGAGCATGGCGTCGCTCAGATGATATGGCGGATACACCGCGATCGAGTCGCCCGAATGCACGCCCGCGCGCTCGATATGCTGCATGATGCCGGGAATCAGCACGTCCACGCCGTCGGAAATCGCATCGACCTCGAGCTCGGAACCCATTAAGTATTTGTCGCAGAGCACGGGATTTTCGATATGCTGCGCCAAAATGACGTCCATATAGCGGGAAATATCGTTCTCCGTAAACGCGATCGTCATATTCTGTCCGCCGATTACGTACGACGGACGGAGCAGCACGGGATAACCGAGCTTTTCCGCGGCGGCAATCGCCTCTTCCTTCGTCATGACGGTGAGTCCCTTCGGGCGGGCAATGCCGAACTCTTCCAAGAGCGCGTCGAACCGCTCCCGATCCTCCGCCATGTCCACGCTGTCCGCGCTCGTGCCGAGAATCCTTACCCCCTTCTTATCCAGATAGGAACAGAGCTTGATCGCCGTCTGTCCGCCGAAGGTGATTACCACGCCGTAGGGCTTTTCCACGTCGATTACGTTCTGCACGTCCTCGGGCGTGAGCGGCTCG
>JAETTR010000038.1 GCA_021768985.1 Bacillota bacterium | reverse complement strand
GTTCTGCACGACCAAAACGGGGCGCACGCCGCCCTGTTCGCTCCCCACGACGGGGGATAAATCCGCATAGTAAAGTTCTCCGCGTTTGATCACCATAAAACACCTTCTTTCGTGAGCTTCCTCCGCTATCATACTATGTAGCGGGGATATTTTTTGCTCACCGCGGGGATATGATTGACGATTTTCCGAAAAAATATACCCGTTTCGTCCGTCCTTGCGTGACAACGCATGCAATTCCGTGTATAATAGTGTTATGGAACAAAACGAAACCATTCGTACGAAACGGGGAATCGTCGTCAGCGCGGTCGGCATCGTTCTGAACGCGCTTCTGGCGGCGGCGAAAATGTCGCTCGGTCTGGCGTTCGGACTGCTCTCGCTCGCCGCGGACGGCGCGAATAATTTAAGCGACTGCGGGAGCAGCGCGGCTTCGCTCGCGTCTTTCCGCATCTCTTCGAAGCCCGCCGACAAGGAACATCCCTACGGGCACCAACGCGCGGAGTATATCGCCTCTATGCTGATCGGATTTCTCGTGCTTCTGCTCGCCGTAGAGCTTCTGCGGGAGTCCGTCGGGAAGATCGTCGCGGGCGGAACCGCGCAGGGGAACGTGTGGATCTACGTCACGCTCGGCGTTTCCGTGCTCGTGAAGGCGGGCATGTTCGCGCTGTACCGCGCCACGGCGAAGGCGATCGGATCCGATCCTCTGCGCGCCGCCGCGACGGACAGTCTGTGCGACTGCATCGCCACGTCCGCCGTCGCGCTGGGCGTCGTATTATCCGAAACGTGCGGACTTCCCGCCGACGGCTACGCGGGGCTTCTCGTCGCGCTGTTTATCGTGTGGCAGGGGGTGAAAATCGTGCGGGAAGCGAGTTCGAAGTTGCTCGGTCAGGCGCCCGATCCCGCCGTGAGCGAGCGGATCCGCGAATTTATTTTGAACGGAAACGGCGTGCTCGGCGTGCACGATCTGCGTATCTACCGCTACGGTCCCAACAAATATTTCGCCACGGCGCACATCGAAATGCCCGCGGGATTGCCTTCGGTCACGGCGCACGAGGTGATCGACGGGCTGGAACGGCGGGTGCTTGCGGAGACGGGCGTGGAGCTTACGGCGCATCTCGATCCCGTCGATTTAAAGGATTCCGAAGCCCAGTCGTTGAAGGAGCGGATCTGTGCCGCGACGGAGGGCATGACGGAGGGTATGGAACTGCACGATTTCCGGATCGTGCGCGGCGGGCGCGGAAAAATCCTGTTCGAAGTCGGGATTCCTTTTTCCTGCCCGAAAAAGGACGCGGAGATCAAAAACGACGTAGAGCGCGCCGTGCGTCTGCTGTGCGATTACGAACCGGTGATTTCCGTCGAGCGGGAGTGAGCCGCCCGATAATTTCCCCCGAAAAATTGCGGAATGCGATTGCGAACCGTTTGTAATTTTCCGCAAAAATATGTTATAATTATCGGGAACGGGTTCAGATTATAAGGAGAGAAAACGGATATGCTGAAAATCGTGGTAGACGCCATGGGCGGCGACAACGCTCCCGCCGAAATCGTGAAGGGCGCGGTTCTCGCGCTGAAAGAAAGAAAGGACTTTTCCGTGATCTTAACGGGCGACGAAAATCTCATTCGCATCGAGCTCGAAAAATATAAGTACGACGCTTCGCGCGTGGAGATCGTCCACTGCACGGAGGTCATCACCAACGACGACATGCCCACCTCCGCCGTGCGGAGCAAGCGCGACAGTTCGCTCGTCGTCGGGTTGAAATTGTTAAAGGAACGCGAGGACGTGGGCGGATTCGTTTCGGCGGGGTCCACGGGCGCGGTGCTCACGGGCGGGATCATGTTCGTGGGCAGAATCAAAGGAGTGCTTCGTCCGGCGCTCTGCCCCGGCATTCCCAACGTGCGCGGCACGCGCACTCTGCTGTGCGATTGCGGCGCGAACGCGGAATGCAAGCCCGCCTATCTCGCGCAGTTCGGGGTCATGGCTTCCGCCTACGCCAAGGCGGCGTTCGGCGTGGAGAATCCCCGCGTGGGGCTTTTAACGAACGGCGCGGAGGAGCACAAGGGCGATCCCCTGCATCAGGAGGCGCATCAGCTGCTGAAGCAGACGAAAGGGGTGAATTTTATCGGGAATATCGAGGGGCGGGACATCATGTACGGCGACGCGGACGTCGCCGTGTCCGACGGGTTCTCGGGCAATATCGCCTTAAAATCCATCGAGGGCTGCGGCAAGACCGTCTCCGCGATTTTAAACAAGGAATTCCGCGCTTCTCTGGGGAGCAAGCTCTCCTATCTCTGCGCGAAAAAGCAGATCGGCAAACTGAAAAACATGCTCGACTACGCGCGGCTGGGCGGGTCGGTGTTCCTCGGGTTAAAGAAGGTCGTGATCAAGTCGCACGGGTCCTCGAAGGCGAAGAGCATTACCCCCTCCGTGGTGCAGGCGGTGGACGCCTACCGCGGGAACCTCATCGGCAATATTTCCGAAGCGCTTGCGGGCACCGCGATCGAGGGCACGATCGATGAATAGCGGAGAGGACTGGACGGAGCAGACGGCGGCGCTTGCCGAGAAGGCGATCGGGTACCGCTTCCGCGACAAAGCGCTGCTCAAAACGTGCTTTACGCACGCGTCGTATACGAACGTGAGCGGCGAGCCGAGCAACGAACGGCTGGAATTTCTGGGCGACGCGGTGCTCGAGCTCTCCGTCACCGAAAATCTGTTTAAAAACTGTTCGGCGGACGAGGGAAAGCTCACCGAACTGCGCAAGCAATACGTGTCGCAGAACGCGCTGAGCCGCGCCGAAGAACGGGCGCGGCTGATGCGGTTTCTCCGCTTTTCGGGCGGGGAGAGCAACGTGAAGGGAAAGACGGCTTCCAACCTGTTCGAAGCGGTCGTGGCGGGGATTTATCTCGACGGCGGCATGGGCGCGGCGGAAAAGTTTCTCGCGCGCTTTCTGACCGTCACCGAAACGCAGAATTATAAAACGCTGTTGCAGGAGCTCGTGCAGGAGCGCACGAAGAACACGCCCGTATACGAGACGGAGAACAGGAACGGGAATTACGTATGCCGCGTGCGCGCGCTCGGCGAGGAAGCGGCGGGCGAGGGCGCGAGCAAAAAGGCGGCGGAGACGGACGCCGCGAAAACGCTGTTTTTCCGGTTGAAACAACAAGGCGAAGGAAAGGAGAGAAAGTAAGTTGAACTTCAAAGAAATCAGACTCGCGGGGTTTAAGTCGTTTGCGGACAAGACCTCGGTGAAATTCGACGACGGCGTTACCTGTATCGTCGGTCCGAACGGCTGCGGCAAGAGCAACGTCGCCGACGCGGTGCGCTGGGTGCTCGGCGAACAGTCGGCAAAGACCCTGCGCGGCACCAGCATGCAGGACGTCATCTTCAACGGCACGGAATCCCGCCGTCAGCTCTCCTATTGCGAGGTCACGCTGGTATTCGACAACGCGCAGCGGCTCTTCGACATCGAGTACGAAGAGGTCGCCATGACCCGCCGTTTGTATCGCTCGGGCGAGAGCGAATATCTTCTGAACATGCAGCCCTGCCGCTTAAAGGACATCGTCGCGCTGTTGCACGGCGTGGGAATCGGCAAAGAGGGCTATTCCATTATCGGGCAGGGTAAGGTCGAACAGATCATGAACGCCAAGCCCGAGGACCGCCGCGCCATTTTCGAGGAAGCGACGGGCGTCATGAAGTTCAAAGCCCAGAAGGGAGAAATCGAGCGCAAGCTCGAAAACGCAAAGGGCAATCTCACCGTGTTCGTTCAGCGTATGGACGAGGCGGAGAAACAGCTCAAGCCCCTCGAAAAACAGGCGGAAACGGCGAAGAAGTACCGCACTTATTCGGAGGAACTGCGCTACGAAGAGGTCAACTCCTATCTCGTTCACTACGATTCCTTTGCGGGCGAAACGGAGAAATACGGCAAAAAGATCGCCGAAACGGGCGAAAAACTCAACGAGGTCGAGGGCAGGCTCTCGACGATCGACGACGAGGAACGCGCGGGCAGAGAGGCGGTCGCGGCGGCGGACGACAAGCTCCGCTCCCTGAACGAAAAACTCCGTTTGTTCGAAGTCGGCATGATGGAAAAGACGGGGGAAGCCAAGGTCATCGGCGAACGCATTCAGTCCTATCATCGTCAGCTCTCGCAGGCGACGGACGACGTGGACTATTCCATTCGCAGAACGAAGGAGATCGACAATCTCGTCGCGGCGAGCGCGAAGAAGCAGGCGGGCGACGGCAAGCGCGCCAGAGAGATCGAGGGCGAATGCGCCGAACTGCTCGTCAAGGTGCAGGAGGCGGACGCGCGCGTGGCGGCTTACGAGCGGATTTCCGACGAAAAGCGCGCGGGCGAATTGAAGTCGGTGGAAAGCCTTGCAGACGTGCGCGCGAACGTGGGGAGCCTCTCCGCCCAGCGCGACGCGGCGAGCGAACGGCTCGGCGAAGTGCGGGTCGCGATCGGAAAGGCGAGGTCCCGCAAAGAGGAGTTCACCCGTCAGCTGAACGAGTGCCGCGAAAACAAGAAGGCGGTGGAAGCCTTCCTCGACGGCAAGGCGCAAAAGGAAGAGGGATTCAAAGAGGAGATTTCCGATCTTTCCCGTTCGCGGCAGAAGATCACGGAGGAGATCGTCGATTGTAACACTTCGGTGCTCAATCTCACCAACAATCTCGAGCTGTATAAAAATCTGAAAAACCGTTTCGACGGCTACCGCGATTCGGTGCGGAAGCTGCAGCTCACGGCAAAGGAGAATCCCGAAGTCGGCAAGCGGTTGAAGGGCGCGATCGCCGATATCGTTTCCACCGAAAAGAAGTACGAAGTGGCGATCGAAACGGCGTTCGGCGGCGCGATGCAGAACCTTGTCACCGCCGATTCGGACGACGCGCGCTATTTGATCGAATACTTAAAGCGCACGGGCGGCGGGATCGTCACCTTCCTGCCCGTCAGCGGAATGCGCCCCCGCGGGAATTGCAGGGAAATCACCCTTGCGCTCAACGAGAACGGCGCGTGCGGGCTTGCGGACGAGCTCGTGCAGTACGATTCCTATTACGACAACGTCATCAAAAATCTGCTCGGCAACACGCTGATCTGCGACACGATCGCGAGCGCCACGCAGATTTCCAAAAAATATCCCCGCGCTTTTAAGATCGTTACGCTCGACGGCGACACGATCGCGACTTCGGGCGCCATGACGGGCGGTTCCCGCCGCAAGGAGAGCGGAAACCTTCTCGCGGGCGAGCGGCATATCAAGGAGTGCGAAGAGGGGATCGCGCGCAAGCAGGCGGCGGCGGAGAAGCTGAAAGTCGCGCTCGAAGAATGCGAGCTGGATCTCGCCGAGGCGGAAAAGCGGTTCGACGCCTTCCGCGTGAAGGTACAGGAAGAAACGGCGCACTTCGCGGCGCTCTCCCAACAGGAAATCGCGCTTTCGGGGCTCGTGTCCGACGCGGAAAAGGACGAGGGCGAATATACCGCGCTTCTCGAACGGCTCACGCAGCGGGTGGACGATCTTGAAAACGAGGTGAACACCTCCGCGGAGAACGAGGACGTTTTAAACAGAATCCGCAGCGAGGCGGCGGCGGAAGCGAGCGCGCGGCAGGAAGAGATCGCGAAGCTCAAAGCCGAGCGCGACGCGATTTCCGAAAAGCTACATAATTTGCAGGTGGAGGGCGCGTCGCTCCGCAGTACGCAGGAGGCGGAGGAAGAGAACGTGCGCCGCATGCAGCGCGAAAAGGAACAGCTTCTTATTAAGGTGGAGGAGACCCGCAAGAGCATTGCCGAAACGGAAGTGCGGATCGAACAGCTGAAACGGCAGAGCGAAAAGGTCGCGTTGACCGAAGAGGAACAGCGCACGGTGGCGGCGCTCCGCAGCCGGCTCGAAGAGGTCGAGGGAGAAAAGCGCGCCGAAACGGAAAAGCAGTACAAGCTCGTCGAGGAAAAGCGCGGGCTTCTGACCAGACAGATGACTTTGAGCGAGGAGAAGCACGCCTTCGAGCTGGAAATTTCCAAGGCGGAGACCAACCTCGAAAATCTGAAACAGCGCATTGCGGAGGCGTACGGACTCGATTACGAAACGGCGCAGGATATGCGCGACGTCGAATACGATCCCGCGCAGTCGCAGACCCGTATCGCGAATCTGAAGCGGAACATCACCATGCTCGGACCCGTCAACCAGAACGCGGAAGAGGACTACGACAACCTTTTGGACCGTTACAGCGAGATGCAGACGCAGAAGGACGACCTCGACAAGGGGATCGTCGATCTCATGAACGTGCTTGACGAGCTGAAAACGGAGATGCAGAAGACGTTTGACGACGGATTCAACGAAATCAATTCGAACTTCACGCGGATATTCAAGGAACTGTTCGGCGGCGGGCGCGCGGAGATGCAGCTCGACTACGAGAATTGCGACGATCCGCTCAACGCGGGCGTGGAAATCGTGGCTTGCCCGCCCGGCAAGAAGCTGACGAAGATCTCTCTGCTCTCGGGCGGCGAACGCGCGTTTACGGCGATCGCCATTCTGTTCGCGATTTTAAAGACCCGCCCCATGCCTTTCTGTATTCTCGACGAAATCGAAGCCGCGCTTGACGAAGCGAACGTGGACCGTTTCGCGAAGTATTTAAAGAAGTTCTCGCGCGATACGCAGTTTATCGTAATCACGCACCGCAAGCCCACCATGAATCAGGCGGATTCCCTCTTCGGCGTTACGATGGAGGAAAAGGGCGTCAGTAAAATCGTATCGGTAAAGCTTTCCGAAGTCGAAGAGCGGTTGGGGGGAGATACGGTGATTTAAAGTTCACGAATTTCTTTCTTAATAGAACACCCTGCGGGGCAAAATGCGGGCAAAGAAATTCCGTGAGTGAAATCAGCTAACTACTTTGTAACGCAGATTCTCGTCGTGCGTGAATCGACGTGAAGCCGTAAGCATACGGCAAATGGAGTGCGCTTATGCAAAAGTGCGATTTTGCAACGCGCAGGAATTTGGAAATCAGTCGGCTTTCAAATTGTGGAAAGGAGGAATTATGGGTTTATTCGGTAAAATCAGAAACGCGCTGAAAAAGACGAAAGACAACGTTGCGCATAAAATGCGTCAGCTCTTTTTAAAGAATAAAATCGGGAACGATTTTTACGACGAACTCGAAGAGATTCTCATTTCTTCCGACGTTTCCGTGCGCACGGCGGAGGACGTCGTGGAGCAGGTCAAGGAAGAGGCGATCGGCAACAAGATCAAGGACGAGCAGTTCGTGACCGATTTGTTGAAGGATATCCTCGAGGACACGTTGAACGAGGCGGAAATGCCCGAAATCACTTATCCGTGCGTGATTATGTTCGTCGGCGTGAACGGCGTGGGGAAAACGACGACTATCGGAAAAGTCGCCAACTATTTCGTTTCGCAAAAAAAGAGCGTTACGGTGGCGGCGGCGGATACCTTCCGCGCGGCGGCTTCCGATCAGCTCAATATCTGGGCGGACCGCGCCAAAGTGCGTATCGTAAAGCACGAAGAGGGGAGCGATCCCTCCGCCGTCATTTTCGACGCCGTCGCTTCCGCCAAGGCGAAGGGGACGGACGTGGTGCTCGTAGATACCGCGGGGCGGCTCCACGTGAAAGAGAATTTAATGAACGAGCTGAAAAAGATGGATCGCGTCGTAACCCGCGAATATCCCGAAGCGGCGTTCTACAAACTTTTGGTGCTCGACGCGACGACGGGGCAGAACGCCGTGAATCAGGCGCGCGTGTTCGACGAAGCGGTCGAGCTCGACGGCATTGTGTTGACCAAGCTCGACGGCACCGCCAAGGGCGGGTTCGTGTTCTCTCTCTGCGGGGAGTTGGGGATTCCCGTCGTGTTCGCGGGCGTGGGCGAAAAAATCGACGACCTCGTGCCCTTTGATGCGGAAGAGTTTGTAGAGGGATTTTTTTAGTAGTTCACGAATTTCTTTCTTGCCGCAAGACGTTTTGTGATATAACCCTCATCTGTCACGGCTTTGCCGTGCCACCTTCCCCCTTTGCAAGGGGGAAGGTACCCGCGCTATGCGCGGGGGAATGAGGGCTAAATTCAAAGCTTATACTGCATAAAACAGCCGCCTTCCGAACTTCGGAAGGCGGCTGTTCTGTTATTTGCCGAGCAAATAATCTGTGCTTACTTGAAAATATTCGGCGATTTTTACAAGCATATCTAAATCGGGTTCTCTTTTCCCGATTTCCCAAAAGCTAACGGTTTGATTGCATACTCCGAGTTTTTTGCCCAGCGATTCTTGCGATAGTTGTTCGCTTAAACGAAGCGTGCGCAAGGTTTCGCCGAAAATATTATTTTTCATAAAAATGTTTTACCATTTCTTCCTACAAAATGCTTGATTTCCTACATTTTGTTTGATATACTTTCATTATGTACTATTTGGAGAAATGTTAATGGATATTTCGGAAACAATTCAGGCGGACGCGTTATTGGACGAGATAAAGACTGCTATAAAAGACGTATTTGTGGCAAAGGTGCGGAAATGCGGCGATGAACTTCGGATCACGTTTCCAAACGGACAGACGTTTGCCGTTACGGTCTGGGAAGACAAGTTCTATGAAAATAAAATTTTGCCTATCAAGTAAAAATACTTGACAGGCGTTTTTTTAATTGATATAATACCGCAAGGAGAAGGGTATGGAAGATTTGCACTTCATGCGGCTTTGGGATATCTATCAGCCGCTTCTCACCGCCAATCAGCGGGAAATCACCAATCTCTATT
>JAETTR010000037.1 GCA_021768985.1 Bacillota bacterium | reverse complement strand
GATTGTTGTTTGCCATAGTTCCTGATCCCTATATAATAAAAAGATACGGTTATTATACCATATCTTTTTAAATCCGTCTATTATTTGAAAGACTTTTGAAAAATTTTCGCACCGCGATTTCCGTACCGGAACCGTACTTTTAAAATTCGTTTCGCTCGCTCTTCGTGATATAGCCGAGGGCGAACGCATTCGGACCGACGTGCGAACCGATGACGGGACCCATGATCTGCACGAACGGCTCGAATCCGAAGCGGGTGCGCACGTAATCCGCGAGCTCGTTCGCGACGGGTTCGTTCCCCGTATGCACGATAAACACGTAGTTATGCTCGTCCGGTCCTTCCTTTTCCATTTTCGCTTTGATATACGAAATCGCTTTCTTGACCCCGCGCACTTTGTCGAGCACGAACAGCTTTCCCTCTTTGTCAAAGGAGATGATCGGTTTGATGCCGAGAACCCCGCCGATTGCCGCGGCCGCGGCGGAGATACGTCCGCCCTTCTTTAAATATTGCAGATCGTCGGCGACGATGTAATGCTGAATGTGTAAGCGGAGCGAAACGCACTCGTCGTATGTCTCCTGCGCGGTCTTGCCCTCATTGCGGCATTTCAGCGCAATGCGCACGAGCGCGCCCTGCCCCACCGTCGCGGTCAACGGATCGACGACGAACACGTTGAAATCGGGATAGCTCTTTTTCACGTCCGCCGCCGCTTGTTCGGCGACCTCGTGCGTGCGGGCGAGCCCGCTCGAAATACAGAAATGAACGACGTCTTTTGCCCCTTCCTGCGCCAGCTTGGTGAAGTGCGAGAAGTGCGCGTCGTAATTGAGCATCGCCGTCTTGGAAAACGCGCCCGCGCGGAGCTCGTCGTAGAACGCTTCGTATTGGCTCAGTTCGGTGAACTCGTCGAGATATTCCGTCATTTTGCCGTTCTTTTCCACGTTGAACGTGAGCGGCGCCAGCTTGATGTCGTTTTCGACGACGAAATCGTGATAAAGATCGCACGTCGAATCTGTCGATAAAGTGAATTGATACATTTTCTTTTCTCTCCAATATGCATCGGTCGGCGGAATCCTCCGCTCCGACTACTTTGAAATTATATCACAAATTCCGACGGCATGCAAGGGATTTAAACAAAATCTCTTTTCGCTTGTAATTTTTTTCGAAAATCACTTGAAAAATTATCAAAACTCTGTATAATAATATCGTAAACGATTTTGATTTTTTTCGGAGGACGCGGCATGGACCGACAAGAACTTTTCAAACTGAAAAACGGAACGGACGTGCGCGGCACGGCGATCGCGGGCGTGAAAGACGACCTCGTGACGCTGACAGACGAGGCGGTGCTGTCGATCGCGAAAGCGTTCTACGTATGGACGGCGGACAAAACGGGCAAAACCGCTCCGACGATCGCCGTCGGACACGATTCCCGTCTTTCGGCGGACCGCATCTCCTCTCTCGTGACCGCGGGCGTGACCGCGTGCGGCGGCAACGTGATCCTGACGGGACTTTCCTCCACGCCCTCCATGTTCATGCTCTTACAGGACGGGTTCGGCGCGGACGCTTCGGTCATGATCACGGCGAGTCACCTGCCCTATCAGAAAAACGGATTGAAATTCTTTCTGCCTTCGGGCGGACTCGAAGGGAACGATATCACCGAGATTTTAACGATCGCGGCGGAAGGAAAATTCCCCGTCGGAAGAGGCGGGATCGAAAAGAGAAGCTATCTTGCGCGGTACGCCGACAATCTGGTGCGGCAGGTGCGCGACGCGTGCGGCAAGGACAAGCCCTTGCAGGGCAAAAAAATACTCGTGGACGCGGGCAACGGCGCGGGCGGGTTCTACGCCGATCTCGTGTTGAAGCCCCTCGGCGCGGACACGACGGGCTCGCAGTTCCTCGAACCGGACGGGTCTTTCCCCAACCATATCCCCAATCCCGAAAACGAAACTGCGATGAAGTCGGTGTGCGACGCGGTGAAAAAGCACGGCGCGGATTTCGGGATCATCTTCGATACCGACGTGGACCGCGCGGGCGCCGTTTCGCCCGACGGAGAAGAAATCAACCGCAACCGTCTGATCGCGCTGATTTCGGCGATTCTGCTCGAAGAACGGCGGGACGCGTATATCGTAACCGATTCGGTCACGAGCGACGGGCTGACGGAGTTTATCCGCCGCCGCGGCGGAATCCACCACCGCTTTAAACGGGGGTACAAGAACGTGATCAACGAGAGCAAGCGGCTGAACGAAGAAGGCAAATATTCCCCGCTCGCGATCGAAACGAGCGGTCACGCCGCGCTGAAAGAGAACTACTTCCTCGACGACGGCGCGTATCTCGTAACGCGGCTGTTGATCGCGCTTGCCAAATGCGCGGAACGGGGCGAAAACCTGACCGATCTGATCGCCGATCTGCCCGAGCCCAAGGAAGCGGAGGAGATACGGCTGAACTTTGCGGCGGGCGTCGATTTCAAAACGCTCGGCGCGGGCGTGCTCGAAGAGCTCGCCGACAAGGTAAAAGCGGACGGGAATTTAACCATCGCGCCGAATAATTACGAGGGCGTGCGCATCAATTTCGGGAAGGACGCGGGCAACGGCTGGGCGCTCGTCCGCATGAGTCTGCACGAGCCGATCATGCCGATCAACGCCGAGAGCAACGAAACGGGCGGCAATGCGAAAATCCGGAACAGGCTGTACGAAATGTTACAGGGCTACCCCTTCCTGAACGCGGAAAAATTAAAGAAATAAAAACGGAATCCATTGGAATAAATCCGGAAATATAAAGGAGAACGCTATGAACAAGACAACCATCAACGCAATTCGGATCCTTTCGGCGGAAGCGATTCAGAAGGCGAATTCGGGTCACCCCGGGCTTCCGCTCGGCTCCGCCCCCATCGCCTACGCACTCTTTCAGAATCATCTGAAATTCAACAACGCCGACGCCAAGTGGGACGATCGGGACCGCTTTATCCTCTCCGCGGGGCACGGCTCCATGCTGGACTACTCCCTGCTCTATCTGTACGGATTCGGACTGACCAAGGAAGATTTGATGAACTTCCGCCAGCTCGGCTCCAAAACCCCCGGTCACCCCGAATACGGACACACGGTGGGCGTGGAAACAACGACGGGTCCTCTCGGTCAGGGCATTGCGAACGCCGTGGGGATGGCGGTTGCCGAAGCACACCTTGCGGCGACGTTCAACCGCAAAGGGTTCCCCGTGGTGGATCACTTCACCTACGCGCTCTGCGGCGACGGGTGTCTCGAAGAAGGCATCTCCTACGAAGCCTGCTCCTTTGCCGGCACGCACGAGCTGGGCAAGCTGATCCTCTTCTACGACGATAACGACATCACGATCGAGGGCGACACCGACATCACCTTCAAAGAGGACGTGGCGGCGCGCTTCGAAGCGCAGAACTGGCAGGTGCTCCGCGTAGACCTCGTCGCTCACCCCGACGACGTCGCGGCAATCGACAAGGCGATCGAAAAGGCGCAGAAGGAAACGAAGAAGCCCTCGATCATCATCTGCAAAACGAAGATCGGATACGGCACGCCGCTCGAAGGAAGCCACAAGTGCCACGGCGCGCCGCTCGGCGCGGAAAACCTGCAAAAGACGAAGGAGAAGCTCGGCTGGAGCTCGGAGCCCTTCGAAGTGCCCGACGAAGTATTCGCGCACACCGCGGAAGCGGGCGCGCGCGGCGCGAAGAAACAGGCGGAATGGAACGCCATGTTCGCCGAATACGAAAA
The DNA here is from genome assembly GCA_021768985.1 of Bacillota bacterium. Lineage (GTDB taxonomy): Bacteria > Bacillota > Clostridia > Christensenellales > Borkfalkiaceae > Gallimonas. The sequence continues at coordinate 5,210 of JAETTR010000037.1, read as the reverse complement.
GCAATACCCCGAACTTGCGGCGCAGTACAAAGCCGCAATGAAGGGCGAACTGCCCGACCTTGCGAAGGTAGACGATCTGTTCAAATTCGAGAAGCCCATGGCGACCCGCCAGACCTCCGCGACCGTTCTGAACAAGATCGCCGCGCTTCTCCCCTCCTTAATGGGCGGCAGCGCGGACCTTGCGCCCTCCAACCTTTCGGACATGAAGAACACCGACACGATCACCTACGGCGATTTTACGCCCGCTTCCTACGAAGGCAGAAACATGCACTTCGGGATCCGCGAGCACGCCATGGCGGCGATTGCGAACGGCATGCAGCTGCACGGCGGGATTCGCGCGTACTGCTCCACCTTCTTCATATTCTCCGATTATTGCAAACATGCGATGCGCCTTTCCGCGCTCATGAACATTCCCGTCGTGTACATTCTCACGCACGACTCGATCGGCGTCGGCGAAGACGGACCCACCCACGAGCCCGTGGAACAGCTGATCGCGCTCCGCTCGATTCCCAACATGAAGGTCTACCGCCCCGCGGACGGAAAAGAAACCGCCGCGGCGTGGATTTCCGCGCTGACAGGCACCGCCCCCACCGCGCTCGTGCTCACCCGTCAGAACCTGCCGCAATACGCGAACAGCGGGCTCGAAGCGTTAAAGGGCGGCTACGTGCTCGAGGACTGCAAGGGCGCGCCCGACGTGCTTCTGATTGCGAGCGGTTCGGAAGTGGAACAGTGCGTCGGCGCGAAAGCCGAGCTGGAAAAAGAAGGAATCAAGGCGCGCGTGATTTCCATGCCCTGCTTCGAGGAATTCGAAAAACAGAGCGAAGCGTACAAAGAGAGCGTGATGCCCAAGGCGGTCAAAGCGCGCGTGTGCGTGGAAGCGGGCTCCCCCTACAGCTGGTACAAATACGCGGGCGAAAAGGGCGAAATTATCGGCATGAGCACGTTCGGCGCCAGCGGTCCCGCGCCCAAGCTCTTCGAAAAATTCGGCTTCACCGTCGCGAACGTCGTGGAAAAAGCGAAAAAATCGCTCGCGAAATAACCGGATCAATCCGATGAAAAAAGCAATCCCGCGGGATTGCTTTTTTGTTTATAACAATTCGGATACTTTTTCACGCAGAACGTCTCTTTCGAAACTTTCGAGATATTTCGAAACTTCGTCCAAAATTCTGTCGCGAAGATCGGCAACCTGCCTGTCCGTTACGGCTTCGTACGGAATCCCTTCCGTACCTGCAATGTACTGTTTATAGATCTGTTCCGCCAGAAGGTCGTACTCTTCCAATCGGCGGTCGGACGGGCGCGCGGCGTTTACCACGTATTGACCGAGATAAATACAGTGCAACAGGTACCTTGCGACTTTTTCTTCCATCGTGAATTTCATAAAGCTCCTCTTTCGAAACGGCGCGGCAAATTGGATTTATGAAAAACAAGGTATTTCATATTCACCGCAATAAAAATTATATCATAAAGTATAATATCGTGCAAATTTTCACCGATTCGAATTTTGTCTTGTTTTGGGAAGTTTCCGCGAAAATTGTCGAAAACAGAAAAAAGGAATCCGCATCCGTCGGATTCCGTTGTTTTTTCATGCGTTCGCGCGTATTTCGTTGGATTATGCCGTTTTCGCGCGCGACAGATATACGATCTTCGCGTCGAGAAAGCGCAGACAGCTGTTCCGCCGCATCCGAAGCACGGCGCGTTCGAGGAAGAACAGGTCCACCGCTTCCCAGATGAACACCCAGGCGAAAATATCAAGCGCTTCCGACAATACGGGCAGTTTCCAAAAAAAGGAGACAAACAGCGTAACCGCAAGCGCGACAAGTCCCACGACCGCCATAACCACCGAAACTGCCGCGTTCCGTTTCAACGCAATGCGGTTCTCTTTATAATGGCGGGCGTAGTACTCCATGAGCGCCGCATTATAAACGGACTGCTCCTCTTCACTGATACAGTCGCTGTAAATTTTCAGACAGACGGGCTCTTTGGGCAGAAGCGGCAACGCGCTCTCGTTCAGATACTCCGCGACCTCCGCGCCGATCACGGGGCGCGCGCCCGCAGAAAAATCGGATAAAAAATCTTCGTCGCGCAAAACCGTCATTTCAATGATCGCGCGCCCCTCTTCGTCGCGCTCGATTTCGTCCGATTTCGCGCGCGCGTCCATGGCGTGTCTGAGCTCTTTGATCGAACGTATCATACTCCGTAAACCTCCCGAATGATGTATTCCGCATACGCCCCCGCAACGTTCTTTCCCGTAATCCGCTCCATTCCGCCGAAAAAGGCGTTGGAATTGACCTCGCAAACGGTATAGCCGTCCTCTGCGAACAGCAAGTCCACCCCGCAGTAATCGAGCCCCAGACGCCTTGCGACGGACTCGCAAAGCGCCGCCGCGCGCGCATCGGGCGACAACGGCTCTCCCCTGCCGCCCAGCTCGAGATTGGAACGGAAATCCCCCGCCGATGTGCGCCGCATGGCGGCAAAGACGACGCCGCCGATCACGATCACGCGGAGATCCCGCCCCGCGCTCGAAGACACGAATTTCTGAAACAGATGCGGTTTCATCTGCAATTTTTTTTCGACTTCGCAAAGCGATTCAAAATCGTCCGCCTTATAAACGCCCTTGCCGAGCGAGCCGTAGCTCTCCTTTACGACGAGCGGGTAACCAAGCCTTTCGCCGACCGCGCGTAGAAATTCCGCGTTCGCGGGTGCGCTCTCGGAATAACAGAGCGGCGCGGCGTACGTTTCGGGAACGGGAATTCCGCTCCCCGCGAGCGCGATGCAAGTCGTCATTTTATCGTCGCAGACGGCGACAGCGCGCGGGGAATTGAAGAGCCGTAAACCCGCTTTTTCGAGCAATTCGCCCGCATACTTATCCTTGTCCAGATTGCCGCAAAAGTCGGCAGACATAAAACCCGCCTCTTCGTTTTCGCGAACGCCCGCCGTGAAAAAGTTCCGATTGACCTCTATGCGCACGCCGCGCGCTTCGAACTCCTCTTTCAGCCGCTTGGGCTGGTTGAGCTCGCTCTCCCCGTTCGTATACGCGTTGATCAGAATAACACCCTGTTTCATTGTTCAAAGATTAAACCGTTAAAAAAATCAAAGGGCGGAAGTTTCCGCCCTTGCCGTATTTTAAGATACCACCCGAAGAACGGATTCCACGGAAGCCACTTCCAACGCGTTGATTTTGCTCACTGCGTTACGCACCGCAAGCTCGCGCGTTTCGTGCGTGACGATGGTCACGCTCGCCGTATCACCCTCGCCCTTCTGCAACATCTCTTCGATCGAAATGTTGTACTTGGCGAACAGCGCTGCGATCTTGGCAAGCACGCCCGTCCGATCCGAAACCTTGATCCGCAGATAGTACGCGCTGCTGAAATCGCTCGGGAAATGCACGTCCTTATCGGCGTTCGCCGTATTCTTAAAGGTAGAATATCTGCTCTCGGCGTGCGTTGCGGCGTAGATAATATCGCTCACGATCGCACTGCCCGTGGGCAACGCGCCCGCGCCCCTGCCGTACAGCATGACGTCGCCTACCGCGTCGCCCGTCAGATATACGGCGTTAAAGCTGTCGTTTACGGCGGCGAGCGGGTGCTCCGTCCGCACGAAGGTCGGGTGGACGCGCACCTCGATTCCCGAATCCGTCTGTTTGCCGATCGCAAGCAACTTCAAACGGTAGCCGAGCTCCTTCCCGTCGGCGATCACTTCCTTCGTCACGCCCGTGATCCCCTCGCGGAACACCTTGGAAAAAGGCACCTTGGTATGGAAGGCGAGCGACGAAAGAATGGAGAGCTTATACGCGGCGTCGAACCCTTCCACGTCGGCGGTGGGATCCGCTTCCGCATAGCCGAGCGCCTGCGCCTCTTTCAACGCGTCCTCGTAGGAAAAGCCCTCGTTGGACATCTTCGTCAGAATATAATTGGTCGTGCCGTTGATAATGCCCATCATCGACGTAATGTTGTTCGCCTGCAAGCCGTCGAGCAACGTGCGGATAATGGGCACGCCGCCCACGCAGCTCGCTTCGAAATATAATCCGGCGTTCTGGTGCTTTGCGGCGCGTTCCAGCTCGTGCGAATATTTACAGAAGAGCTCCTTGTTGGAGGTCACCACGGTCTTGCCCGCGTTGAGCGCGGCGAGCACGAATTCGCGCGCGGCGTCGATTCCGCCGATTACTTCGACGACGATATTCACGTCCGGATTGCAGACGACCTCCGCAATGTTCGACATGATTTTTTCCGCGGGAACGCCGAGCTTCAGCGCGCGCTCCCGATTGAGCTCGAGCACGCTCTCCACCACGATATCCACGTTCTGCGTTCTTTGGTAGAATTCGCGGTTCTTCGTAAGAATTTCGTATGTTCCTCCGCCTACTACGCCCAATCCGAGTATTGCCACACCGACTTTCTTCATATTATTTCGCCTCCTCCGAGTCGTTCAGATCATACAGATATTTCAATCCGTTTAAGGTAAGCATTTTATCGATTACGTCGATACACTTCGTCTCTTTGGCGATAATTTCCGAAAATCCGCCCGTCGCGACCGTGATCACGTCCTCCGTTTTCAGTTCCGCCTTGATCTTCTTTACGATAAATTCGACCAATCCCGCGAACCCGAACACGATTCCCGCCTGCATGTTGGTTACCGTATTCGTGGCGATCACGCTCTTCGGCGCCTCGATCTCCACCCGCGGAAGCTTCGCCGTGCCGCTCACCAGACTGTCGAGCGAGCCGCGGATGCCCGGCGCGATCACCCCGCCGATAAATTCGTACTTCGCGTTGATGATATTGAAGGTCGTCGCCGTGCCGAAGTCCACTACCACGATCGGCTTGCCCGCTCCGTACTTTTTAATGGCGGAAACGTTGTTCACGATTCTGTCCGCCCCCACCTCGCGCGCGTTGTCCGCCCGCATGGAGAGCCCCGTTTTCAGTCCGGGCGCGATCTGCTTGGGCACGATTCCCAGATACAGCCGCAGCATGTGGTCGATCGTGTAATCGAGCGAGGGCACGACGGACGAGAAAATCCCCCCCGTTACGTCCTCCGCCGATACGCCGTTGAACGCGAGCATGCTGACAAGCTGCGCGCCGTACTCGTCCGAAGTGCGCTTCATATCGGTGGCGACGCGGAAGGAAAATTTCAGCTGGTCGCCGTCGAAGATCGCATATTTCACGTTGGTATTGCCGATATCGATGCAAATGATCATAATTGTTCGGGTTCCGTTTTCT
>JAETTR010000036.1 GCA_021768985.1 Bacillota bacterium | reverse complement strand
ACGCTTCCCGCAAGCTGTACGGATTTGGGCGATTTCGCATTCTACAACTGCACCGCGCTTACAGGTTTCGACTTTGCGAATATCAAAAAGATCGGCACGAGAGCGTTTGCAATGTCGGGACTGACGGCGGCTGCGTTCGGCGAAAATCTTTCGCAAATCGATCCGTATGCGTTCAACGGCGCGCACCTTACGGGCGAGCTCGTTGTGGGGCAGAAGCTCTCCACGATCGGCGATTACGCATTCGACGGCAATAAAGAGCTGACCAAGGTAACCGTAAAGGGCACCGTCGCGTCGATCGGCGTGAACGTCTTCCAGAACTGCACGGGGCTTACGGAATATATCATCGAAGAGGGCGTAAAGTCCATCGGCGTAACCCGTACCCTCGGCGCAAAGACGGTGGTTACCGTTCCTTCCACGCTTACGACGTTTACGAAATTTGCCATGAACGTGAATTTCGTATATCTTCCTAAATATTTCGATTTGCCCGAAGATTTTATGGGGTTCAAGAGCGTCAACGGCACCTTCCTCGACTCCACCGTCGTGATTTGCGAGAGCGCGGAGGACGTGCAGAAGTTCCGCGCGAGCGACAAGCTCACCGATACCGAGCGTGCGAGATTTATCGCAAAATCGGGAATCGTAAAAGAGGATTGGTACGTAAACGACGCGGGTAAGCTCTTAAAGTACACGGGAACGGAAATCACGAATATCGTTCTTCCCAAAGAGGTAAAGAGCTTCGCGATTACGACCATTCTCGGAACGACGGCGGAAAAATTGCAGGGCGTGCAATCGTTTGCGCTCGAAACGGGCTCGGAGCTCTACAAGGATACGGCTGGGGCGATCTATTCCAAGGACAAGAGCACGCTCCTATACTATCCCGTATATGCAGCCGCCACTTCCTATACGGCGGATACGGCTTGTACGACGATCGACAGTTATGCGTTCTACGGCAATACGGCGATCACGTCTCTCACGCTTACCAACGTGCAGACGGTGGGAGGCAACGCATTCAGAAACTGTACAAACCTTGCAACCGTCGATTTAAGCAAGGTGACCGGCGTTGGAACTTATGCATTTGCGAGTACGGCTCTTACTTCCGTCAATCTCGAAAAAGTCGCTACGATCGGGACTTACGCATTTAATAAATGCACCTTGCTTCATACCGTAACGATCGGCGCGGATTGCACTTCCATCGGAACGCAAGCGTTTGCAAGCGGCGATACTACGATGGAAGTTACGATCAAAGCGACGACTCCGCCCACCGTAGCCACGAGTTCGTTCGGCACGAAAGCGGCTTTCAAAGGCAAAATTTTCGTGCCCGCGGCATGCGTGGAAGCGTATAGGACCGATACGGCTTCCAAGTGGAGCACCTATGCGGAAAAGGTAGAAGCGATCCCTACGGTAACAGAATAACAAAATGTTTCCCCTCGCCCGCGCGTTCCGCGCGGGCGGCAGGGGATAAAAGGAGCAATGATGAAAAAATCAAACAAATTGCTTGCGCTCGCGCTCGGGGCGTGCATATGCGTTTCCGTCGGTGCGCTCTCGGCTTGCGGCGGAAAGAAGGATACCGTCGTAATCTGGGCGGCGGAAGAAGATAAAGCGCTTGTGCAAACGCTCGTGCAGGAGTTCAAGTCGGCCAATCCCGACGTGAAAGAGGATATTTCCGTCGAGGTGCAGAGCGTGTGGAACGCACAGAGCGTGGTTGCCAAAGACCCCGAAGCGGCGGCGGACGTCATCATGATTCCGCACGATCAGGTGGGAATTATGGCAAAGCAGGGCTTGCTCGCGGAAATCCGCGACGGCACGGCCGCCACCTTTGCGACCGACATTAAAACGCTCAACGCGCCCGCCACGGTACAGCAGGCTACCTACGACGGCAAGGTGTACGGCTTCCCGCTCACCATGGATACGTACATCATGTACTATGATACGACCATTTTCCCCGACGACACGCCCGCACAGCGCGAGCTGTTAAAGAGCGTAGACGCCATGCTCGCGCTCGATATGGCGAACAGTCCGGGCACGAAGGAAAAGGCGACGGCGTTCGGGTTCCGCATCGAGGACGGGTTCTATCTCAACATGGGCTTCTTCGCCATGGGCTGTACGCTGTACGGCGAAAACGGCGACGACGTAACGGCTTGCAATTGGAACAACGAAAACGGCTTAAAGTTTATGCGGTACGCAGCGAAGAACTTCCGTCAGAGCGGCAAAAAGTTCAAGTCGGACGACGTGAGCAACCTTGCCGCCAACGTCCTCAACCACCGTCAAGGCGCGTGCATTTCGGGCGGTTGGGAAATGCAGGACACGTTCAAGAACGCCGAGCATATCGGCTATACGACGTTGCCCTCCATTACGATCGACGACGAAGAAAAGGAGCTCGTGTCCTTTTCCAACAGCAAGCTGTATGTGGTAAACAACCGATCGCAGTATAAAGCAACGGCTTCGCGCCTTGCGGCGTTCGTTACGAGCGAGGCAAGCCAACTGCGCTATGCAAGCGAGAGGGGGTATTATCCCACCAACTTAAAAGCACAGAGTAGCGAAAGCGTTACGGGGAACGAGTTCTTTGCGGTGATCCGCGCGCAGCTCGATAAGTCGGTGCCCGTTCCCGTTATTCCCGAAATTTCGCGGTATTGGGAACCTGCCAAGGCGCTCGGCTCGTCGCTGTATAACGGATCGCTCAAAGGCGACGACGCGAGCTTGCAAGCCGCGCTCGACACGTTCGTTGCGAGCTTGCAGCAAGATTAGTTTACTCGCACGCGGGGGCGCAAAATCCCCCCTAATGCGTCCCCCGATTTTACTTACCCTTATCGTCAATAAAAAGGCGATTTCCCCCTAACTTCCGCTCCGCGATATAAGCGGGGCGGAACGATAGGCGGAAACGACGGAAAAGGTATGCAAAAAATTACGATCAAAGACATCGCAAAGCAAGCGAATGTGTCGGTCGCAACGGTATCGTACATCATCAACGGCGTTCACGAAGAACGCTATACGCTTGAAACAAAACAAAAGGTTTTGCAGATTATCAACCTGTACAATTACCGCCCGTCGAAATTGGCACAATCGCTCGCAAACAACAAGAGCAACAACATTATTCTACTCACGGACAAACACAATTCGGTATTGCAAAAAGCGGAGAGCTTCGATCTCATCAGAATGTTCGGCAAGGCTCTCGAAAAAAAGGGGTATAGTCTTTGCATCCGCACGCATCTCGACGCTACGCGGATCGACACGGCAGACGCGATCGTGTGCGCGGGGATCGAGGAAGAACGCTTCCGCAGACTTGCGCAAAAGAACTTCGTCCCCATGCTGACGGTAGACGCGAAAATACACGACGAGCTGTTCTTTCAGATTTGGCAGGACTTTGCCGCCGTGAAAGCGGCGGGCGACAAGGAGTTCGGCAACGGGAATTACAGCGTAGTGCTTGTGGATACGTACAGCGAAACGCTGAAAGCCGAAATCCGTAAAACATTTCCCCAAGCGGTATTCTTGGGCGAGAACACGCTCGAAGCCGTGCCGCAGGGGAATATCGTAACGGTGAATGCGTCGCTGACGAAGCTCGCGGAACTCAAAGACAGAACGTTTTTGCTTCTGCCCGCGCTGACCGACGAACGCATAGCGGCGATCCTCGAATGTCTGCGCCTTGCAACCGAACGTGAGAAAGTGGAATCGCATATTGTTCTTGTGAAATAGAGAAAGGGCGTTGCTCCCGCTCTATATAAATTCCGTTTTCAAAAAGGAGGGAAACGGACGACGCAATCGCACATACAACAGATTAACCGTTTAACCGAGGAGTATATGAACGAATACGCCCTGTATCACCGCCCCGAAAGTGAATATGCCTACGCGCTCGACGATCGCACGCTCCGTATTATTTTGCGGGTAGCGGAAAACGAGCGGCGGGAGCTTACGGTGGAACTTTTATACAACAATAAATACGACTTTACCAAGCGCAGGAATGCGGTGGCGATGAAGTTTTGCGCGAGCGACGGAGTGTTCGCTTATTACGGCGCAGACGTAACGCTTACCGACGTGCGCTTTGCTTATATATTCAAGATAAAAGATCGCGGCAAGACCTATTACTTTTCGGAATCGGGACTTTCGGAAAGCTACGATTTCACGCTTGCCTATTACGACTTTTTTCAATTCCCGTTTATCAATCCGTCCGACACGGTAAAACGCATTCCGTGGACGGAAAGCGCGGTGTTCTATCAGATTTTCATCGACCGCTTTTGTCGCGGGAATTTTTGTAAACGCGACGACTATATCACGCAAAAATGGGACGAGATTCCGAAAGCGAAATCTTACTGCGGCGGCGATATTAAAGGCATTACGCAAAAGCTCGGTTATCTTGCGGAAACGGGCATAAACGCGCTGTATTTAACGCCCGTGTTTACGGCAAACAGCAATCATAAATACAATGTTTCAAGTTATTCGATCGTCGATTCACAGTTCGGCTCGAACGACGATTTGTGCGACTTGCTCGACGAAGCGCACGCGCGCGGAATGCGCGTTATGCTCGATACGGTGTTCAACCATTGCGACTATACGCACAAATACTTTGCCGACGTCATGCAAAAGGGACGCGGCTCGGCGTATTACGATTGGTTCTTGATCGACGGCGATTTTCCCGATGTAAAAAAGGGGAATTACGCGCACTTTGCCGACTGTAAGTATATGCCCAAGTGGAACACGAACAATGCCGCCGTGCGACAATATTTAATCGGCATTGCGGTGGCGTATCTTCAAATGGGGTTTGACGATTTGCGGCTCGACGTTGCCGACGAGGTTTCTCACACCATGTGGCGGGAACTGCGCGAAGCGGTGAAAGCCATAAAGCCGGACGCGCTGTTGCTTGGCGAGGTATGGCACGAAAACACGCACTATCTGCGCGGCGACGAGTTTGACGGGGTAATGAATTATCGCGTTCAAAAAACCTTTATCGACTATTTCGCGCACGGGAAGATTACGGCGAAAGAGGCGGCAAACAGGCTCAACCGCGTGCTTATGCAAAACTTCGAGCAAACGAACGCCATGATGCTCAACTTCCTCGATAATCACGACACGCCGCGCTTTTTGCGTTTTTGTAACGGAGATAAAGACAAATTGCTTGCGGCGTTATGCGCGCTCGTGTTGTTTCCCGGAATGCCGTGTATCTTTTACGGAACGGAATTGCCGCTCGACGGCGGAGGCGATCCCGATTGCCGCCGCACCTTCGATTGGACGCTCAAAAGCCAAGATAAAGCGTATTTTGCGCGCTATCAACAAATTCTCGCGTTAAAAAAACAGAAGTGCGCACAGACGGGAAAGACGGCGATCAGAGCGGAAAACGGCTTGTTGATTGTGGAACGCGAGAGCGTGGACGAGCGGCTCACGGCGGTGTTTAACACGGAAACGGCGCAAATGTTTCCGTGCGCGGGAGAAATATTGTACGAACAAAATTACGACGGCAAGACGTTGAAATCGAATGGCGTACTTGTTTACAAGGAGAAGAAAGAATGACGGAATTGTTACAGGAATTGAAAGATTTAGACGTGGCGGGTAAAGATATAAAGACGCTGTATACGGAAATTTCCGCGCTATGTATGAAGTATATCGCGCCCAAAAAGCGCGAAGGGCGCAGAGCGTATTATCTTTCCATCGAATACTTAATGGGCAGAATGTTCCACAACAACCTTTTGGAGTTGGGTGTTCTCGAAGAAGCGGAAAAGATTTTATCGGCAAAGGGTGTGAACGTTGCCGGCTTCGAGGAGATAGAGGACGCCGCGCTCGGCAACGGCGGTTTGGGACGGCTTGCGGCTTGCTTTCTCGATTCGGCGGCAGGTTGCGCATATCCTCTCGACGGTTACGGGATACGCTATAAATACGGCTTATTCAAGCAAAAGTTTGTAAACGGCGAACAGGTCGAAAGCGCGGACGATTGGCTTACTTGGGGCGATCCGTGGAGCGTAAAACGCGAAAAAGAAAAGCGCGTCGTGCACTTTGCAGACATGGACGTTACCGCCGTGCCCTACGATATGCCGATCGTCGGCAAGAGCGTGAATACCTTGCGGCTGTTCGACGCCGAGGGGAGCGAACAAGCGAAAAAGATTTGCGATTATCTGTACCCCGCCGACGACACCGAGGAAGGGAAACTGCTCCGTATCCGGCAGGAATATTTTCTATCGGCTGCGGCAATCGGCGAGCTTGTGGAAAAGTACGCGCAAAAGCACGGGCGCAACTTTAATAAGTTTTCGGAGTATCACAGCATACAGCTCAACGACACGCACGCCGTGATGTCGGTGGCGGAGTTTATCCGCTTACTCACGAAGGAATACGGCATAACGTTCTCCCGTGCTTTGGAGTTCGCAAAGCATACGTTCAACTACACCAATCACACGATTTTGCCCGAAGCGTTGGAGTGTTGGAACTACGCGCTCATGGAAAAGATATTGCCCGACATCGCGGCGGTATTCAAGACGATTCAAGTGTATGCTACGCGGGAATGGAAGGCGAAAGGCTGTACGCAAGAGGAAATTGCGGCGATGTCCGTCTTGCACGGCAACTGCCTTTCCATGGCAAACGCGGCGGTGTACGTCGGCGAAAAGGTCAACGGCGTGGCGGCGATCCATTCCGAGCTTGTAAAGCGTAACCTTTTCCCCGTAGCGTACAAATACTATCCCGATAAATTCCAAAACGTAACCAACGGCATTACGCAACGGCGTTGGCTCATGCTCTGCAACCGCGAGCTGTCCGCGCTTCTCGATAAGAAGCTGACGCCCGCTTGGCGCGAGGACATGGCAAGGCTCGAAACGCTCGACACAGGCGATACGGCGGAATTTATCGCGGTGAAAGAGATCAAGAAAAAGCAGCTTGCGGACTATGTATTGCGGCATGACGGCGTAAAGCTGTTGGACGGCGCAATCGTATACGCGCAGGTCAAGCGGTTACACGAATACAAACGGCAGCTCATGACGGCGTTTGCGATTTTGCGTATTTATTACGACTTAAAAGAGGGCAAGCTGCCCGATTTTCGTCCGTCCGTATTCTTATTCGGTGCAAAGGCGGCGAGCGGGTATTTCAGAGCGAAGGGCATTATCAAGTACCTAAACGAGATCGCGCGGCTTGTAAATAACGACGAACAGACGAATAAGCTGTTGCAGGTGGTGTTCGTGCAGAACTATAACGTGTCGTATGCCGAGAAAATCGTTGCGGGAACGGACGTGAGCTTGCAGGTTTCCACGGCGGGATTCGAGGCAAGCGGCACGGGTAATATGAAATTCATGCTCAACGGCGCGGTGACGTGCGGCACGATGGACGGCGCGAATATCGAGATAGTGGAACACGCGGGCAAAGAGAATAACTACATCTTCGGCGCGAGCGTGGAAGAAATAGAACGCTTAAAGGATACATACGATCCGAACGCGATTCTCGATAGCACTCCCGAATTAAAGCGCGTAGCGGATACGCTCGTAGACGGCACGTTCTCGGACGGGGGAAAGGGATATTTCAAAGAGCTGTACGATTCGCTTACCGTAGGAGCGCATTGGCACAAGCCCGACCATTACTTTATCTTCCGCGATTTACCCGAATATGTGGACGCGCTTATAAAAGTCAACCGCGATTACGGCGACACGGCGTTTGCAAAGAAGCAAATGGAAAACACGGCGCACGCGGCGTTCTTTTCGTCCGACCGCGCGATTGCCGATTATGCGAGAAAAATATGGCATATCGAAAAAGCATAAGAAAATGCGGAATACTCATGCCCGTGTTCTCGTTGCCGAATAAGTACGGCATCGGGAGCTTCGGCGACGAAGCCTATCGTTTCGTGGACTTTCTCACTGCCACGGGGCAGAGCTATTGGCAGGTATTGCCGCTTTCGCCCACGTCATACGGTGATTCGCCCTATCAATCTCCGTCTGCGTTTGCGGGCAATCCGTATTTTATCGACCTCGATTTATTGCGCATGGACGGACTTTTGACGGACGAAGAATGCCGCGCCGAGCAGACAAAGGATAAAGCAATCGACTACGCGAAGCTGTACGAACGCAGATTTGCGGTACTCAAAAAGGCGTTCGTTCGGTTTTGGAAGCCGCAATCTTATGAGAAGTTCGTGGAGGATAACCGCGATTGGCTTTTTCCGTATGCGGAGTTCATGGCGCGGAAAACGGCGAACGGCGGTAGGGCTTGGAACGAATGGAAAGAAGCGGCGGACGAAGAGTGCACGGAATCGGCGTTTTGGGTGTTTTTACAATATGAGTTCTTTTTGCAGTGGAACGCGCTAAAAACGTATGCGAATGCGCGGGGCGTACAGATTATTGGCGATATGCCCATTTACGTCGCCTACGACAGCGCGGACGTGTGGCAAAATCGGCAATACTTTTTGCTCGACGGGAACGGAACGCCCAAAGAAGTGGCGGGTGTGCCGCCCGATGCGTTCTCGGCGGACGGACAGTTGTGGGGCAATCCGCTGTACGATTGGGACGCAATGCAAAAGGACGGCTTTGCGTGGTGGAAAAAGCGATTTAAGGCGGCGCTTGCTATGTACGACGTCGTGCGGATCGACCATTTTCGCGGCTTTTCCGATTACTATGCGATCCCGTTCGGGCAAACGACGGCGCGGAACGGAGCTTGGAAAAGCGCGCCGGGCAAAGAATTATTTGCTACACTCAAAAAAGAGTTCCCCGACGCGCATATCATCGCCGAGGATTTGGGCGTGATAGACGATCGGGTGCGCGGGTTGTTGCGGCTGACGGGATTCCCCGGCATGAAGATTGCGCAGTTCGGATTCTCGGAAGAAAACAGCGGTTACAATCCGAGAAACTACCCGAAAAATTGCGTCGCCTACACGGGAACGCACGACAATCCCACAACGGCAGTTTGGGCGAAAAACTTGAATGGTGCAGAGAAGATACGTTTCCGTAAGTATGTAAGGCGACGGATCGGGGAAACGGACGCGACCGCTTTGGTGCGAAGTTTGTTGTGCAGCGAAGCGGACGTAGTGGTGATTCCCATACAGGACTATTTATCGCTCGGCGAGAACGGGCGCGTGAATACGCCGTCTACGCTCGGACGGAATTGGATATGGCGATTGAAGCCGCATTATGCGCGGCACGCAAATAAAATAAAACGAATGTGCGCGTTGCGGTAAGGAGGTGAAGGTATGGAACAAAAATTTACGGACAATGCGTTTGTGAAATTTTTTAAGAGCGTCGGCGCGTGGTTCGTAGGACTATGGAACGG
>JAETTR010000035.1 GCA_021768985.1 Bacillota bacterium | reverse complement strand
GCACGGAAACGCTAACAAAAAATCTTAATCGGGAAATAAAAAGAAGGAGATAAAGAATGAAGAAAAAAGCAGGGATAATCGCAACTTCGGTTGCGGCGATCGCGGTGTGTTCGAGCTTGATCGCGGGCAGTACGTTCGCGTTATTCACGAGCGAGAGCGAAGTGAACATTGCCGTGAACGCGGCGAAAGTGGCGTTGAGCGCAGAGGTGGAAACGGGCGCGGCGACGAGCAGACTGGGCGGCGCGGCGCTCGGCAGATTTTCGAACGCAGACGGTCTGGCGATTCAGGACATCGCTCCCGAGGACGAATACGAATTCAAAGTAAAAGTAACGAATACGAGCAGTATTAAAACGCTTTACAGAACGAAGATCGAATTTACTGATACCGAGCTTGCGTCCGCGCTCACCGTGACGGTGGACGGAGTCGAGTACGCGGGAATCAAGAGCTATACGACCCCTTGGGCGGCGCTCGGCGCAAAAGAAAATCCCGAAAAAGATCTTGCGGTAAAAGTTTCCTTCTTCGATCAGGAGAACGTGAACCGTTTCAAGGAGAAAACGACGGACGTTAAAGTGATCGTCGAGGGCGTGCAGGGCAACGCGGGATACGCGCTTGCGGGCGAGCCTTCCGTCGTGAAAATTCCCGCGGGTAAAATTCACGTCGTAAATGATAGCGAGGAGCTCGCGACCGCGCTTCAAGACGTGGCGGGGAACGGCGGTACCGTAGAGCTTGCGGGCAACGCCGATTTGCCAACCGAGAATTCCACTGAAATCACAAAAGACGTTTTATTCAATCTGAACGGCAACGACGTGAACGTCACGTCTAAAAACGGAAGCGCGTTTCTCGTGCAAAACGGCGCGAGCATGACTGTTTCGAACGGTGATATGAACGTAGACGTGAATAAAGCTTTTTTACAGAAATATACGGCTAGTAGCGGAATAACGGTTAACCAAGACAGCTCTTTGATTTTGGATCACGTAACGCTTGAAACATCGAGCTATGGCATTTATACTCGATTCGATTCGTCAGAGGTAATTGTGCGGAATTCCGTGCTGATTTGTAACGATGTTCTGGGCGCATGCATCTCGACGAACGCGCAGAAGAACGGCGAAGAGAGCGGGATTTCGGTCATTGTGGAAAACAGCACGCTGAACTCGGTGGGCGCCGGCATTCTGATGAACGTACCCGGTCCCGTTGCCGAGGACGGCACGGAGGACTATTCGCTGAAAATGAGCGGCACGACGGTGAACGGCGGACTCCAGGGCGTAATTGTGCGCGGCGGCAAAGCGCTCATCAAAGATTCCACGCTGAACGCGGGCGTAGAACGTTACTTCAAGGCGGCGATGGACGAGATTTTCGATTTGAGAGCAAACGGTTTTAACACGGTATACGATCATATCGTCGGCGGTAAGGAAAACTGGACACAGGGGAACGACGTGCCGTTGGCGGCTTTGGTTGCGGGAAATAAAAGTAATTCGTATCAGTATCCCACGACGGTCGAATTGTTCAACGTAAAGACGAACGCACCCGCGTCGCTTGTATACAACGAAAAGGAATATAAGTTCTATACTCTGTACGCGAACGGAAATACTTCGGAAAATAACGGCGCGCTGGTTACGTTCGATCAAAAATGTCAGCTTGGCGATTATCAGACGGGTAACAAATTTGCCGTCGTCAAGCCGATGGGGGAATAATTCGCTTATAACTCACTCCTTGAGTTCATAAGAAATACTGCAAAGTAAGGGCTTTCGCGAAAGCGGAAGTCCTTACTTTTCGTTTGAAACTTCCCAATCTCCCCGAATTCGACAAAAGGAGAGAATAAATCTTGTAAAATATGTGATATTATGTTCGAAAACGCGTGCGCGGAGGCGGAAGCATGGCAAGAAAAATCGTGATAACGTCGGGGAAAGGAGGGGTCGGAAAAACGACGGTCTGCTGTAACTTTGCCGTACAGCTTGCCCGCCTCGGGTTCCGCGTCGCCGTGTGCGATCTCGATTTCGGACTGAATAACGTGGACGTCGTGCTCGGTACCGAGAACCTCGCGCTCTACGACCTGCTCGACGCAGTGGAAGGGCGTTGCCGTCCCAAGCAGGCGCTCGTCCGTCATCCGCGCTATCCCACCCTCTATTGCCTTGCGAGCAACCGCGTTTCCGAACGGTATATTTCTCCGCAGGCGGTACGGTTGGTGCTCGACGCGCTCTCTTCGCAGTTCGATTTCGTGCTGATCGATTCCCCCGCGGGGATCGACGAGGGATTCCACCGCGCCGCATCCTGCGCGGACGAGGCGCTCCTCGTCACCACGCCGCATATTTCCGCGATGCGCGACGCGGACCGCGTGAGCGGCATTTTGAAGAGCTACCGCTTTCAGGCTTCGGGGCTGATCGTCAATCTGGTGCGGAAGGATCTGGCGCGCAAGGGCGAGATTTTATCCCCCGATGAAATTTCGACGACCCTGCGCATGCCGCTCGTCGCCGTGATTCCCGAGGAAGACAAGTTCTTTCTCGATAATATTTCCGAGCGTTCGCGCGCGTTCCGTACCCTTGCCGAACTGTACGGAAACGAGGGCAAGCGCAAATTCGGGTGGTTCGGCAGAAAGGAGAAATCGAAATGAGGGAAGAATCGGTCAAACAGCGGCTCGTGCGCATTCTCGCGGAGGACAAGGGCGCGATCGGAGCGGAAACGGAAGCGGCGGCGCGGCGGGATTTTCTGCGCGTCGCGCGGGAATATTTCGATACCGAAACGCTCGACTTAAAGGTGGATTGCGAGAGAGGGGGATACCGCGTGGATATCTCCTTTCGCGCGAGCCGCGTGAAAAATTTCACGACGCTGAAATCGTAAAATAACGCCCCGCTTGCGTTTGGCAAGCGGGGCGGTTTGTTTCATGCTTCATGCAGTCTGTTCCGCGGGGAGGGTCTTTGACACTTCGTCCTTTACGTATGCTTCCGCGTTCATGCCGATGACGATCGCGGAGAGCTCGAAAAGGGCGAGCCCGACGAAAATGCCCGTGATCCTGTTCACGGCTACGGCGACGATGACGGTAAAGACCGCCGAGATCAAAATGATCAGCGCGTTTACGAGCAACAGCTTGAACGCGTTTTTTACGGTTATGATTTCTTTGGCGGGCACCTTTTTCCAGCCGTGCAAGAGATATGCTTCTATGAGCCCGCCGATCCCGATCAGGAGCGGGGAGAGCAGGGTGAACAGGTACAGACTTCCTTCCCAGACCATCGTCAGATAGGAAGCGAGCGCCGCGTACGCCGCGACGAGCAACCCGTCGATCAGGGAGGCGAGAAAGAATTTCCAGAATGCGCGCTTGGCAATCGTGCGCCGCACGAGAGATTTGGTAATGAAATAACCCGCGATGACGCCGACGAGCGCAAAGAACAGCACGAGTACGATTCCTCCGACGATCGTGCCGATGCACGCGTTGAGCGCCTCTTGCGCCTGCGCGACCAACGGGTCGTAGTCCGCGACGAGCGCCTTGATGCAGTCGGTAAAGGTCGTCATGAGCCACTCGCGGTTCAAAATCGAGCGGAGGGCGGTCGCGGGATCGTTCCAGTCGAGCGCGCGGACGGCGGCGACCAGCCCGTCTTTGAACGCGTCGAAGTCGAGGTTTGCGTTCTGAACGATATCCGTCACGTTGTCGGCAAGCGTTCCGACCGCGGCGGCGATCGCGGGAATCGCGATCGAAAGCCCCAATATCACGCCGAGCGCGAGGGTGCCGAAGGGCGTAAAAAAGAATTTCAGACTTTTCCAATAGTTTTTCAATCCGTTTTTTATCATGCGTGTTCTCTTCGGCTTGCGTTTACTTTTTCTTGTCCTTCTTCTGTTCGTCCTCCGCGGAGACGATCTCCACCGATACGGAGCCGTTGCGGGCGGTCAGGGCGAGAATGAATTCGTCGTACCATTCCTCTCTCACGACGATCACGATGTAATTGGTTTTGAAGTCGTCGAAATAGACGCCGAGCTTTCCCGAACCGTTTAATTTGCAAACGGAGCGGATCTTTTTGATTTCGTGGCGGGAACGGATGATCCCGAACTGCGAGATGAGCTCCTTATCGGTGAGCACGTACTGAGATTTGATCAGCATGGCGATGATCAGAACGGCGAGAAAGAGGCTCGCGAAATAGAGCAGAAGATATTTCAGCCAGTCGTAAATCGATGAATAGTCGCTTTGTAAAAACAGGATAAACTGCCAGGTGTTGATGGCGAATCCCGCCGCGCACAGCAGAAGTCCCGCGCAGAACAGCACGATCATGAGAGGGGAGAAGCGGAAGCGGAATTTTTTGTCGGGAAGTTTCCGATCGGGTTGCGTAACGTTTTCCATACTGCAATTATATCGCAAGCCCCGTAAAAAAGCAATCCCTTTCCCGATCCTCCCGCGGAAAATCAAAAATTTTTCCGCTTCCCCGCGCCTTTCACTTGAAAAATCCCGTGAAATCTTATATAATAGGATATCATAAGAAAAATATTCGGGAGAGAGCGGCATGGTAAAACTGATCAGATCGGGTGCGTATTACACGGAAGGACATATCGTCAAGGAATCGCAGGCGTTTATGACCTCCGACAAAAAAGAGAAGGCGGTGAAAAACACGCTGTCCTATGCGATTTTGAAGGCGCATAACACAGGCGACGCGGAAAATCTGAAACTGAAATTCGACGCGATCACTTCCCACGATATCACATACGTCGGCATTATCCAGACGGCGAAGGCGAGCGGGCTCGAAAGCTTTCCTATTCCCTATTCCCTTACCAACTGCCACAATTCTCTCTGCGCGGTCGGGGGCACGATCAACGAGGACGACCACGTGTTCGGGCTGTCGGCGGCAAAGAAATACGGCGGGGATTACGTTCCCGCGCACCTTGCCGTCATTCACCAGTACATGCGCGAATGCGCGGCGAAGTGCGGCGCCATGATTCTCGGCTCCGATTCGCACACCCGCTACGGCGCGCTCGGCACCATGGCGATCGGCGAGGGCGGACCCGAGCTCGTGAAGCAGCTTCTCAAACAGACGTACGACGTGAAGCGCCCCGAGGTCGTCGCGGTCTATCTGCGCGGAAAGCTCCGAAAGGGGGTCGGTCCGCAGGACGTCGCGCTCGCGCTCATCAAAGCCACCTTCTCGAGCGGATTTTTAAAGAATAAAATTCTCGAATTTATCGGACCCGGCATCGCCAATCTTTCCATGGATTATCGCAACGGGATCGACGTCATGACGACGGAGACGACCTGTCTTTCGAGCATCTGGGAGACGGACGAAAAGACGGAAGAGTACTTCCGCGAGCACGGCAGAGCGAAGGATTACAAAAAGCTGACCGCCGTTCAGCCCGCCTATTACGACGGCGCGGTGACCGTCGATCTTTCCCGCATCGAGCCCATGATCGCGCTTCCCTTCCACCCCTCCAACGCATACACGCTCCGCGAGTTCCTCGCGAACCCCGAAGAGCTTCTGAAAAAGGCGGAAGAGCAGGGCAGAAAGATTTTGGGCAAGGACGATTTCTCCCTTACCGCGAAGATAAAGGACGGCAAGGTTTACGTCGATCAGGGCGTGATTGCCGGCTGCGCGGGCGGCACGTACGAAAATATCGCCGAGGCGGCGGAGATTTTAAAGGACAAGAGCATCGGCGCGGGCAGCTTCTCGCTGAACGTGTATCCCGCTTCGCAGCCGATTTACAAATCGTTGGCGGACAACGGGTACGTCGGCGCGCTCGCACAGGCGGGCGCAATCGTCAAAACGGCGTTCTGCGGTCCCTGCTTCGGCGCGGGAGACACGCCCGCCACGGGCGCGCTCTCCATTCGCCATACCACGCGCAACTTCGAAAACCGAGAGGGGAGCAAGCCCGCGCAGGGTCAGCTGGCGGCGGTCGCGCTGATGGACGCGCGTTCGATCGCGGCGACGGCGGCAAACGGCGGCGCGCTCACTTCCGCGCTCGATTACGAATACAACAAGCGGGTCAGAAAGTATAAGTACGACGGCAAAATTTACGAAAACCGCGTGTATCACGGCGCGTTGAAGCCGCAGAAGGACGCGGAACTCGTGTACGGACCCAACATCGCCGATTGGCCCGAGCAGATCGCGCTCGGAAAGAATTTGCTGATCAAGGTCGTGTCCGTGCTCAAAGACCCCGTTACGACGACGGACGAGCTCATTCCTTCGGGCGAAACCTCTTCTTACCGTTCCAATCCCTTGAAGCTTGCCGAATTCGCGCTGTCGCGCAAGGACCCGTCCTACGTCGCCCGCGCCAAGGCGGTCAAGGAAGAGGAGCTTTCCCGCAGGGAAAAGGGCGGGTTCTCCGAACAGACGATGAAGGCGCTCGGCGGGTTTACGCCCGAAGCGGGCACGATTTACGGCAGCGCGGTCGTTTCGAACAAGCCCGGCGACGGCTCCGCGCGCGAACAGGCGGCGTCCTGTCAGCGGGTGCTCGGCGGCGTGGCGAATATCTGCAGGGAGTACGCGACCAAGCGTTATCAGTCGAACCTGATCAATTGGGGCATGTTGCCGTTTACCTGCGAGAAGCCAGACTTTAAGGTGGGCGACTATCTGTACATCGCGGACGTCGCCGAACAGATTAAACGCGGGGAAACCCGATTCGTCGCCAAAGTGTTCTCGAACGGAAAGACGCGCGACGCCGTGCTCACCCTTCCCGAATTCACCGCCGACGAGCGCGCCATTCTGCTCGCGGGGTGCCTGATCAACTTCAATCGGGAGAAGAATTCGTAAATGGGGCTCTCTCTGCGCGAATACCGCGACCGCATTGATCTGACGCCGTACCCCCGTCCCGCGCTCATGCGCGCGGAAGAGAAGGGCGGGGCTTGCGAAAAACTCCTGCGCTTCTTGTTGCGCGAACGGGGCATGATCGCGGCGTTCTCCGCGTCGTACGAAAAAAAGCGCGCGCTC
This sequence comes from Bacillota bacterium, assembly GCA_021768985.1. Lineage (GTDB taxonomy): Bacteria > Bacillota > Clostridia > Christensenellales > Borkfalkiaceae > Gallimonas. Next base: position 2,401 of record JAETTR010000035.1, on the reverse strand, counting down.
GTGCGCGGGTATATGAACGAACGCCCGCCCCTTCCCGTGCCCGAAGAGATTCTCGCCGTGCAGGATTCGCTGTTCTGGACGGAGACGGTGGAGCGGGGGATCGTGGAGCTTTCGGAAATTCCGGAGGGCAAATACGGCATTTCCCTGTGGCAGGGGGATATCTCCCGTCTGGCGGCGGACGGAATCGTGAACGCCGCGAACAAGGCGATGCTCGGCTGTTTCCTCGCGGGGCACGCGTGCATCGACAACGTGATTCATTCCTTTGCGGGGATGCAGCTGCGGGACGACTGTGCCAAAATCATCGCGGCGCAGGGGCAGGAGGAGGAAGAGGGGGAGGCGAAAGTCACCCGCGCCTACAATCTGCCGAGCAAATACGTGTTGCATACCGTGGGACCCATGATCGGGCGGGGTGTGAAGGAGTCGGACAAAGCGGCGCTCCGTTCCTGTTACGTTTCCTGTCTGAATCTCGCCGAGGAGCTGGGGCTGAACTCCCTCGCGTTCTGCTGTATTTCCACGGGCGTGTTCAACTTCCCGCACGCGGAGGCGGCGGAGATCGCCGCGGGCGCGGTCCTGAACTGGAAGATGCGCCGCCCCGAAAGCAAATTGCGGATCGTTTTCAATACCTTTCTCCCGCGGGATACCGAAATTTATTCGAATATTTTAAAAATGATTTAAAGCGGCAACGCCGCTTTTTTTTATGCCGTCTTATGCCGCGGAAGGGCGGGAATGTGTTCGTTTGCTTCGTGTTTTTTATTATAATTGTAAGTTAATTTCATTCAAAAGTTAAAAAAAATGACACATTTTTCAAAACCCCTTGACGGAACGCAAAGAATATAATATGATAGTATCGTAATAAAATACAGCGTCCGGCAAACGATTCCGGGCGCATGGGCAAAGACCGGAGGAAATTATGACGTTAAACGAACAGTTCCGCGAAATTTTCGGCGCAGAGGCGGAAGAGATCTATTCCGCGGCGGGCAGAGTGAATCTGATCGGCGAACACGTGGACTACTGCGGCGGGCAGGTGCTTCCCGCGGCGCTCACCCTGAAATGCCGCGTGGCGGTACGGAAGAACGGCACGAATCTTTTGCGCGTCGCCGCCACCGATATCCCCGCCCGCGCAGACATCGATCTGGGCGCGACGGAAAACTATAAAAACCTGAAATGGGGCAACTATCAGGCGGGTGTTGCGGACGAACTGAAAAAGGCGGGCTACAACCTCGTCGGGTGCGATATCCTGTACGATTGCACGGTGCCCTTCGGTTCCGGGCTCTCCTCTTCGGCGGCGATCGAAGTCGCCACCGCTTACGCGCTTGCAAAGCTCGGCGGGAATCCGATCGATAAAAAGGAGCTCGCCGTCATCTCCCAGCGCGCGGAGAACAATTACTGCGGCGTGAACTGCGGGATCATGGATCAGTTCGCATCGGCAAACGGCAAGTCCAAGCACGCCGTTCTGCTCGATTGCGCCACCCTCGAATACGAATATATTCCCCTCGATCTGAAGGACTGCGTGCTCGTGCTCTCCAACTGCAACAAGCCGCACAACCTCGTCGAAAGCAAATACAACGAACGGCGCGGCGAAGTGGACCGCGCGCTGTCGCTGTTGCAGAAGCGCATTCCGGGCGTTTCCTGCCTTGCGGAAATCAAGCCCTATCAGCTCGAAGAAAACCGTTCGGTGCTCACGCCGCTCATCTACCGCCGCGCCCGCCACGTCGTGGGCGAATGCGACCGCGTGAGAAACAGCGTGGAGGCGCTGAACAAAGGGGATCTCGAATTGTTCGGCAGATTGCTGAACGAATCGCACCGCTCCTTGAAAGAGGATTACGAAGTGACGGGCAAGGAGCTCGACGCGCTCGCGGAAGCGGCGCAGAGTTCGCCCGAATGCCTCGGCTCCCGTATGACGGGCGCGGGCTTCGGCGGGTGTACGGTGAGCCTCGTCCGCAAAACGGGCGTGGAGAAGTTCATGGAGAAGGTCGGCAAGGAATACCGCGAAAAGATCGGTTACGACGCAACCTTCTACGTGGCGGAGGTCGCCGATGGCATCATCGACGAGGGGAAAGCGGAGTGAATACGAAGTTAAACGGAGAGATCGCGCGGCTGATCGAATATGCGGAACGTTACCTCGGGTTAAATGAAAGGGACGAATTGTATATCCGCAACCGCCTGCTCGATATTCTGGGTCAAAACGCTTATGAGAAGCCCGCGGCTTCTGCGGCAATTCCCGCGTTGCCCGATGAAATTCTGGGCGGCGTTTTCGCCGCGCTCGATGAGGAAGGGCGGGAGTACGACCGCGCCACGCTCGGCGAAAAGCTGATGGACGCGGTGATGCTGAAACCGAGCGAGCACGAAAAGGAATTTTTGTCGCGCTACGCCTGTTCCCCGCAGGAGGGAACGGCTTGGG
>JAETTR010000034.1 GCA_021768985.1 Bacillota bacterium | reverse complement strand
GGAAGTCGCAACGGGAGAATTCTCGGTATTGGTAAACGACGGATCATGTTGGGCAGATTTCTTCGTCCCTTACGCCGATTAAAGAGTTACCCGTCACTGTGAACCAGTCATTTAAAAACACGGAGAGGTTTAAACCTCTCCGTGTGTTATGATATCCGAAATTTTTTTCAGCAGCTCCTCTTTTCCCTCGCCCGAAAGCCCCGACACCGCGATCACGTTTCCCTCGCCCAATCCGAAGCACTGCGCGATCTTCCGCACCCGCTCCTTCCGCTTCATGCGGGAGAGCTTATCGCTCTTCGTGGCGATCACCGTGAACGGCACGATGTGATAGTTCAAAAACGAAAGCATCTGCAAATCGTCGTCCGAAGGATCGCGGCGGATATCGGTGAGCACGAACGCGTGCGAAATCTCCTCCTTGCGGGCAAAGAAGCAATCGAGCGTTTTCGCCCACTTCTCCTTTTCCCCTTTCGAAACGGCGGCAAAGCCGTAACCGGGAAGATCGGCGAGCAGAAATCCGCCGAAATCGAAATAATTCACGAGCCGCGTTCTGCCGGGCGCGGCGCTCGTTTTGGCGAGCCCTTTGCGGTTTGCAAGCAGATTGATGAGCGTGCTCTTGCCCGAATTGGATTTCCCGCACACGGCGATCATGGGCTTATCCGGACGGATAAACTGCGATTCCGTCGCCGCGGAGGTCACGAACTTTGCGTTTTTAATTTCCATTCGCCCCGCCCGCAACCGCGCGCGCGAACACTTCGTCCACCTCGCTCACGCAGATAAAATTGATATTTTTGCGGACGTTCTCGGGTATCTCCTCCACGTCCTTTTTGTTCTCTTCGGGGATAATCACGTCGCGGATCCCGATCCGGTTGGCGGCGAGCGCCTTTTCCTTTAACCCGCCTATGGGCAGAACCTTGCCGCGCAGAGTAATCTCGCCCGTCATGGCGACGTCCTTCCGCACGGGGCGGGTGGTGAACGCAGACAGGATCGCCGTCGCCATCGTAATGCCCGCGCTCGGTCCGTCTTTCGGCGTCGCGCCCTCGGGTACGTGAATATGGATATCCTTCTTTTCGAAGTCCTCTTCGTTGATTCCGTATTTCCCGGCGTGGGCGCGCAGGTAACTGATCGCCGCGTGGGCGGATTCCTTCATCACATCGCCGAGCTTGCCCGTCAGAATCACGTCGCCCTTGCCCTGCATGGCGGAAACCTCGATCGTGAGCGTGGTGCCGCCGACCGCCGTCCAGGCGAGCCCCGTCGCCGCGCCGACCTCTTCGCCCTCCAGAAGCTCGTTGTCCCGCAAAAACCGCTTCGCGCCGAGGAACTTTTCGAGATTGTTCCTGGTAACTGCGATCTTGCGCGTGCCGCCCTTGGCGATCTTCACCGCCGACTTGCGGCAGACCGCGCCGATCGTGCGTTCGAGCGAGCGGACGCCCGCTTCCATGGTATAACCGTCGATCACTTCGTCGATCGCGCCCTCCGTCATGGAGAAGTTCTCTTCCGTCAATCCGTTCTCCTTGCGCTTTTTGGGCACGAGGTAACGCTTTGCGATTTCCTTCTTCTCCTGCGGGGTATAGCCGGAAAGCTCGATGATCTCCATACGGTCGCGCAGGGGCGCGGGAATGGTGTCAAGCGTGTTCGCCGTCGCGATGAACATGACCTTGGAAAGATCGTACGCGACCTCCAGATACCGGTCGCGGAAGGTGGAATTCTGCTCGGGATCGAGCACTTCCAACAGCGCGCTCGCGGGATCGCCGCGCAAGTCCGTAGAAATTTTATCCACTTCGTCGAGCAGGAACACGGGATTGACCGTGCCCGCGTTCTTCATTTCGTACAGAATGCGCCCCGGCATCGCGCCGATATAAGTGCGCCTGTGTCCGCGGATCTCCGCTTCGTCCTTGACCCCGCCGAGGCTCATGCGCACGAATTTGCGCCCGAGCGCCCGCGCGATCGATTTCGCCACGCTCGTCTTGCCCACGCCGGGAGGACCCACCAGACAGAGAATGGGCGCCTTCAATTCGCCCGTGAGCTTGAGCACGGCGAGATACTCCACCACCCGCTCCTTGATTTTTTCCAGCCCGTAGTGGTCCGCATTGAGCACCGCCTCCACGTCGGAAAGCTTTTCGGTATCCTCCGTCTGTTCCGTCCAGGGCAGATCGATCAGCCAGTCGGCGTAATTGCGCAGCACGGTGTATTCGGGCGAGGAAGCGGGCATCTTGTCCATGCGGGCAAGCTCCTGCATCGCCTTTTCCTCCACCTCGGGCGGAAGCTTTTTGGCGATCAGCTTCTCTTTTAATTTTTCGTTTTCGTCCACGTCGTCGCCGAGCTCGTTATGAATGGCTTTCAGCTGTTCGCGCAGATAGTATTCCTTTTGCGATTTTTCGATGTTGCGGCGCACGTCCTGCGAGATTTTGCGCTCCAATTTGGTGATTTCCAATTCGGTGTTCAGGCACTGTTCGAACAGCCGCAGCCGTTCGGGCACGCGGGTTTCTTCGAGCAGGCTCTGCTTCAACTCGTCCTTCAGGCGCAGATAATTGGCGCATACGTTCACGTACACGTCGCAGTCGGTGATGCCCGTGAGCGCGTTGTCGATTTCCTTCGCGATCTTTCCGTCGCTCGCAACGATATCCCGCACCAGATCCTTCGCCGTACGGAAAGAAGCCTCCTCGAGCGTGGGATCGCCGTGCACGGACGGAAGTTCCTCCGTCACCGCATAGAGGTACCCGTTTTCCATGCGGAAATCGCGCGCGTAGGCGCGGTAAAGCGCGTTCACGTACACGCGAACGCGTTCGCCGGGGAGCCGCGACGCCTGACGAATCTGCGCCACGGTACCCACCGCGTATAAATCGTCGCCGTCCGGCGTTTCTTTGTCGGCGCTGATCTGTTTGGTTAAAAAGACGTATTTGTCGTTGAGCTCCGCCCGCTCGACCGCGGCGAGAGACACCCCCCTGCCGACGTCGAACGCGATGGAAGTATTGGGAAACACGACCATCGTGCGCATGGGGATTACCGATAAAATTTTCGTGGAGAGTTTTTCCATAAGAACTCCTTTCTTCACGGCGCGTCTTTCTATCTTACGAAAGAAACGCAAAAATGCGAATTCGCATCGCAGACAATGAAAACCTTCTTGTTCCTTATTATATCACCCGAAATATGAATTTTCAAACGGATTTTGCGGCTTTCGCCGTTTTTTCATCCTTTGATCACTTCCAATTCCCCGTAATCCGCCGTAAAAACGAGCGTATAGCGTTCGCCGTTCCCTTCCCAGAGCCATTTTTCGGAAGCAAGCTCGGTAAAAATTCCCGTCTGCGCTTCGCCGCCGATGAAAAATCTTAACGGAATCGGGGAAAAGCCGACTTCCGCAAGCTCCACGGTAAATTCCCCGCCGACAACCGAAAAGGGCTCCCCGCATTGTTCCAGATAGGCGAGTCCGTCTTCCGCATTCAGAACGAGTCCGAAGCCCGAAAAATACCACCGTCCGCCGCCGAGAAAGACGATCTCCTCTCCCTTCGGCGTAAACTCGCCCTCTTGCGTACGCAGAGAAAATACCGATAAGTTCCCGTCCCCGCCGAACAGCACCGCCGCTTCGGCGAATATCTCTCCGCTTTCATCTTCGCCCGTAACCAATTCGGGCAAGTTGCGCACTTCCACCGCAAAGGGCGCGAGCAGATTGCTCTTGCGCGTCACTTCGATTTCCACCGCGCCCGCCTCGCCTGCGGACAATGCCCAGACGCGCTCGCTTTCCCGCACAAGCGCGCCGCGGCAGAACACCGCCTTCCCGGAGCTCTCCGAATACAGCTCCAACGCGGGAAGCAGGAAGTACCAGCCTTCGCCGTAGACGATCGACACCTTCGCGTTTCCGTCCTGCGCGGTGTATTGCTCGGCTTTCTCGACTTCGCCCGTTCCGTCCGTCAGCCGCAAAATGAAATGCTTCTCCGCCGCACGCGGATCGGTTGCGCGCACGTAATAGCCGGGCGAACCGCCGAGCTCGAGCAGTTCGCAGGAGCAAAGTTCAAGCGGCGTATCCCCGATGGAAACGGACAAAATCTCGCCGAGCTCTTCCGCGCCCTTTAACGTATAGGTGAGCGCGATTCCCGTTTCCGGATTCTCCGCCCCGAAAATTTTCATGACCCGCCGTGCGGTCGCTTCCGCGCAGTCGTCGGAAAAACGCACCTCCACGGACGAAAATTCCGAATCGTACACCCAGACGCCGTCCGAAAGCGCCGCCGCGCCCAATTCCGTTTCCCCTTCCGAGATCCGCACCGTATACGCCCGCTCGCCCGCCGCGCCGACCACGGCGGTTACCGTAAATCCGTTCGATTCGTAAACGCGAGTACAACAGCGCGTCATATTTTCCGTCTCCCGCTCGTACGCGAATTCCAGACAATCGTCAACCGATTCGCCGAAGCACAGCTTCTCCGCGCCCTCGCACAACGGCGCAACGTACAACAGCGGAATCAGCTCCTTTTCCCCGTCGAGATCGTACAAGCTCTCGAAGGAATTCCCCCGCCGCACGAACAGGTAATTCCCGCTTATAAGCGTCTCCTTCTTCTCGCAGGAGAACCCGACGAGCAACCCGCCGCCGAAGGAAAACCGCAGAAGGTACTGCCCCGCAAATTCACCCGAAAGCACGTGAAAGACCGACGCGTCGTTCGGCAACGTAAACGCATACTCCGGATTCAAGGGCGTTTCCCCCGCGTAAAACCGAAAGGAGAGAAACTCGCCGAACGTCATACCCTCATACTCCTCCTCGTTTTCGCTTCCCGCAAACTGTTCGAATACGAGCCGATACCCGCCGTCGGGAGAGAGAAGCTCCGCCGACTTCACGCCGTACCACGCGCAACGAAACAGCCGCGCTTCGTCGCGTAAAAACAGTTCGAGCCGCACCCGATAAGACACGCCGTCGCGGTCGAGCGCGTATTCCGCTTCCGCGGAATCGGGATCGAGCTCCCGTTCGGGAAGAACGAGCGGATTCCCGTCCGCCGCCGCGATTTCCCCGTACAGCGTTTTCGTTCGCCGCCCCTTTTCGTAATCGCAGAACTCTTCTGTATACAGCGTGCCTTTCTGCGGGTCCGATTCGTTCCGCCAGACGGTACTCGTTTCCGACTGCACGGGCGCGACCCGCGCAACCCTGCCGCCGTAAGACAGCCGCAATAAGAAGCGTTCGGTAACCCCGCCGCTCCGACAGGAAAACGAAAAGAATCCGCCGCCCGCTTCGGTCAGCTCGCCCGAACGCACCGGTTCGTCCGCAACCGCAAACGTAGCGGAAACGGGATAGACGCCGCCCGCGCGGAACGTAAGCGATATGCCCTCGCCCGTAAATTCGATTTCTTCCGCCGCGCGGTAATAATATACGCCCCGATAGAGAAAATAGCCGTCCTCCTCCGAATAGACCGCACGCGTTTCTTCGCCGTGAAAATAAAAGCTGATCGTGCCGTTCCCCGCGACGTAAATGCCCGCTTCATCGCCGAGCCGCGCGCTTTCGCCCAAAATAAAAGCCGTGAAATCGGCGTCGTAATAACAGCCGTACACAGCGGTATTGTCTATGGGAAGAATCGTTCGATCGTCCTCGATCCGATAGGTCTCTTCGAACGCTCCACCCCGAAAGAAAAGAAGATTTCCCATTTCGATCATATAGACGCCTTCGTCCGTCCGCGCGCCCGAAAGGAGCGCCGTACCGTAACCGCTCAGAAACAGCCGACATCCGCCGCCCGCATCGTAAACGCCGTACTCCGCGCGCCGCGGCGTGAACGTGCCGTCCGCGTTGAATCTGCCCGCATACCCGCCGATTTCGAACTCCCGTTCCCCGAGCGCGTTCAAAGCAGCTTTTCCGCTCTGCGCGCTCCCCTCTTCGACGAGCTCCGCGCCGGTTTCCCCTTCGCAATAATAGACGCGGAGCCCGGGCCGATCGAGGCAGGTATATTCCCGCGCCCAACGCGCGTACAGCGAAACGCTTTCGTCAAAGACGAGAACGTCTCCGTTCCGATAGCGGACCGTGCCCCGCTCCGAATCCGCCCAACCCGCGAAACGGTACCCCGATACGGAATAGGCGTTCTGCGCAAGCGCGACGGAGAGGGCTTGCCCGTAGATTCCCTCCACCGCAGGCATGCTCCCCGCCGCCTGCTTTCCCTCGGGCGGATTCGCGTAAAAGCGCAATACGGGGATTTCGCCGAACGCGGCGCGGTACACGAGATCCTCCGTGCCGATCGCCGCGGGAAATTCCGCCAATTCTTCGCCGTCCTTTCGCCAACCGAGGAACACGAACCCCGCGGGCGCGTCAGCCGACGGCGCCGAATACGGCGTTCCCGTCTTTCCCGTCACGCGCGCCGTCTCTTTCCCTTCCGATTGGAAAATTACGTGATAAAGCTTTGCGAACTTCGCGTAATAGGTCGCGTCCGAATCGGGCATGCGCGCGACGGAAACGAATTCCGTTCCGCCGCGTTCCATCGTCCAGCCTTCGAACTCGTATCCCTCCTTCGTCGGGCAACCGATCGCAAGAGGCGCGCCAGAAACCGCCGTGACGGGCAATATTTCCGAACCGCCGTCCGTATCGAACGTAAGGGTGACGAGCTTTTCGTATTTCGCGTAAAAGCGACAATCCCGCGCGGGAATGCGCGCGGGCGGGGAAGCGGGAAGCAACCGCGCCTCGTCCGAATACCAGCCCGCGAACCGCTTACCCGCATACGAAGGATCGGGCGGAGAAAGCTCCTCGCCCGCGCGCCCCGTAACAGAAAAAAGTCCGCCTTCCCCGATAAAGAACGTTACCGTGAAAAGCGGGGTAAATTTCGCAAAATACACGGCATCGCGCTCCGGAACGTTAAGCGGATCGGCGGGCTCCGTCAGCTTTTCGTCCGCAAACCACCCATCGAAAACGCACTTCTCTTTCTCGGGCGACAGCGGCGGCAAATTACTTCCCGCGCGCCCCGTAACGGACGACAGCTCCCTTTCTCCGTCGACAAAACGCACCGTATAGACGGGAACGAATTTCGCGTAATAGGTCTCGTCGCCCGTGAAAACCGCGGTCGGCTCCGCGGGATTGAGAAACCCGGCGTCCGAATACCACCCGTCGAATTCCGCTTTTTCCTTCCCCGGGTTCGGGATTTCGTACTCCTCGCCCGCCTTGCCGTGAACGGTCACAATCTCGCCATCGATCGCAAAACGAACGACATACATCTTTACGAATTTGGCGTAATACGTCACGTTTTTTGCGGGCGCGCGGTCGGGCGCAACTTGCAAATATTCGGAATCGGAGAACCAGCCCTCGAACGCGTACCCTTCCCGCGTGCATTCCGGCAAATCGATCTCTCTGCCCGCTTCCCCCGAAAGAGGCGGGATTTCCTCTTCCCCGAACGTCTCGAAGGAAATTGTAAAAACGACGGGCAATGTTTGCCCGTCGTCCGATTTTCCTCTTGTTCCGAACAGTACCCCAATCACAACCGCCGCCGTCACGATCAACCCGACCGCGAGCGACAGCATCGCCACACCAAATCTCCGGTGCACCTTCATCTTTCGTCCTCCTCATACTCTTTCGTATCTCTTGAGCATAAATAAATTATAACAAACCGAAGATGAAATTGCAAGAAATCGAATCAAATTTTTTGTGAAATCCGTTTGTGATCGATGGGTTACCGCGCGTTCAGAATTCCACGGTCATTCCGTCGTACGCCACGGAAATTCCGCTATCCTTGAAATATTCCTCCACTTCCTCGTGCAGTCCCGCATGGTTGTGCGTGACGTGCGCGACGATAAATTTCGTATCTTTACGGCACGCACCCGCGCCGCAGAGGTATTCCTTCAACTGAACGTCTTGCGCGAAATTCATGTGCCCTTCGTAGTAATTGATTCCCATCGTGCAATCCATTACCACGCAATCGAATTGCTTTCCGTACCCGACGATCGCTTCCAACGTCTCCGCAAACGGATATCCCGTATCCAAAAGATACAGCAATACCGACTTGCCGTCATCGATGATATAGTTGAGCGGTTTTTCCTCGGGCGCGTGATGCGCTTTTAAAGGCGTGACCGTATAGCCGTCCGCACGGAACGGACGAAACGCCTCCGCTTTGTAAAACAGAATGTTTTTGCGGATACTTTCTCGGATCCCGTACATGCCGAACACGCCGTCAAACTTCTTCTTTACCTCTTCGTTGCCGTAAATATGCAGTTGTTCGACGCCCATATTGTGCGCAAAATCCTCTCCGCGCGTATCGAGCAGCTGCGGAATGTAATGATCGGCGTGCGTGTGCGTGATCAGCAAATACCCGATATCGCCCAGATTCAGATTGTTCCGCAAAAAATGCGAAGGCGTATCCGAAGGCAGATCGATCAGAAGCTTGCCGTCGATCAGCGTCTGGGAGAGCGTGCGCAGAGATTTTCCGCCCGCTTTCCGCGCGGCGTTGCAATGCGCGCAGGAACAAAACAGTGCGGGATAACCTTCTCCCCCGCCCGAGCCGAGTATTTGTATTTTCATAGTTCAATATCCTCTATGCGTCCTTTTGCGATGAGCTGTTGCAAAATCAGAATTTCCGTCCTGACGCAATTTTTCAACCGATCGTTCCGCTTCCATTCCGCGCGCTGGCGTTCGGTTCCCTCCGTATAGCCGCAGACCCGAATAAACTTCGGCAACAACAGCCCGGCAAGATACAGCGCCCGCCGGATATGAAAGGGTTCCGTGATCACCGTAACGTTTCCGACTTCCATGATATCCGTCCGCTTACAGATCTCGGTCAACGAACAGGTCATATTCTGAATGGTGTCGTAGGCGCGGGATTCCTCTATGATCGCCTCCTCGGGCACGCCGCGTTTAATCAGTTCTCCGCGCAGAAAGGCGCTCTCCGTGATATTCGCGTCGGATACCGCCGCGCCGCTTACAATGATCTGCGGCGCATTCCCCGCGCGATAAAAATGAGCAGCGATTTCCGCGCGGGATTCCGCGTATTGCGGAGCCGTACCGAGCACGACCGCGTAATCGCTTTTTTCCGCCCGCTCGAACCGTCCGGAGAACAAAATCTCATCGACTTTTTCCGACGGTAAATCTTCCCATCTCAACTGCGACAATAACATCTTCTTTTACCACCGTTATTATAGCACTTCGCCGAACATTGATCAAGCGCTTCCGACAATATATCGCAAAGCTTTCATTCGTTCCCTGCAATAAAAGCGTTTTGCTATACCTCAATCCTTCTTGAATACCATAACACCGCAGGGTTGAATTTTCGTTTTGCCCGAGCATTTCCCGCCCGTGATAAGGTCGGTATACTCGCCGTTGAGAACTACATATCCCTCTTTGTTCTCTATTTCAACGGCGATGATGCCGTTTTCTTTTCCCGTGCGTTCGGTGAGGATCACGTTTCCGCTCGCCTCGGCAATGGGCGCGCGGTTC
>JAETTR010000033.1 GCA_021768985.1 Bacillota bacterium | reverse complement strand
ATCGTCGGTTCGTGCGCGCTCGTCGTTCCCGGTATTTCGGGTTCCATGCTGCTCCTCATTTTCGGTTACTACAATCCCATCGTCGAGCTAGTCACCAAAAACCTTCTCGCGGGGGATCGGGTGGGAATCTGCATTCTCGTGCTGTTCTGCCTCGTCATCGGGATCGGCGTCGGGTTTTTCGGAATCTCCGTGCTCTTGACATTTCTGCTCAAAAAATTCCCGCGCGGCACCTATTTCGCGATCCTCGGTTTTATCGTGGGTTCGGTTCCCGCGGTGTTCGTTTCCACGGCGGGCGAAGCGGGGCTGACGCTTGCAACCCTGCCGACGAACCCCTGGTACTGGATCGTATCCGTATTGTTGCTTGCGTTCGGAATCGCGATCTCCTACTGTCTCGTACGATTTGCGCGCGAAGCGGAAAAGAAGAAACGGGAATCGGAACAAAAATAAAAAATGATAAAAATCCCTTGACGGGATTTTTATTTTGTGCTACAATGTAGGAAAAGCAAGAAAAGTTATACGATTCATACGAGGTAATTATGGGCGAGAATTTTCCCGAAGGGAAATTTATGGCGACGGTGAAAATCGGCGAAAAGGGGCAGATCGTGATTCCCAAAGAGGTGCGCGAAATGTTCGGGATCAAAGCGGGCGACAGTCTGATTTTAATGGCGGACAAGGGGCAGGGGATCGCGATTCAGCCGTTCTCCTACGCCGAAGCGTTCTGGAACGCCATCTGCGGCGTGCGGGGAGAGGGGAAATGACGGCGCTCAACGTAAGCAACCTGATGAAGCGTTATCCCGCGTTCGTGCTCGACGGCGTGAGCTTTCGGGTGGAGGAAGGTCGGATCTGCGGGCTGGTCGGCGCAAACGGCGCGGGCAAATCGACAACCTTAAAGGGAATCATGGGGCTGATCCGCACGGAAGGCAGTGCGGAGATTTTCGGGATTCCTTCTTATGAGCGGGAGGCGAAAGCGGTCGTGGGATACGCGGGCGGCGGATTCCGCGCCTATCCGCAGAAGCGGGTGGGCGCGTTGGCAAATGCGGTCGCGCCCTTCTATTCCGCATGGAACGGAGAAAAATTCGCGCGGTATTGCGATCGGTTCGGGCTCGATCCGCAAAAAAAGACCTCCGAGCTCTCGGAGGGAATGCGGGTGAAATTATCCCTTGCGCTCGCGCTTTCGCACGGGGCGCGCCTGCTGATTCTCGACGAACCCACGAGCGGGCTCGACCCGCTCTCCCGCGAGGAGTTCTGCGACACGGTGCTCTCCCTCGTGCGGGAAGAGGGGGTTGCGGTGCTCTTTTCCACGCATATCGTCTCCGATCTCACTCGAATCGCCGACGATATCGTCCTGCTTTCGAACGGCAGATTGCTCGTAGAGGAGCCGTTGCGCTCGCTTGCGGAAAAATATCTCGCGGCGACCGCGCCCGACAGAGCGGCGCTTTCCGGCGCGATCGGGGTCAAGACGGTGAAAGAGGGTTACGAGGGGCTCGTCCCGCGCGATCGGCAAATGAAAGGAGTTGCGTTGCGCGAACCCACCCTCGACGAGATCATCGTGCATCTGGAATACGAGAGAAGAAATTCAGGAGGAGCGGGAGCGTTATGATGTTCAGACTGTTAAAAAAAGAGTTCGCGCTCTGTTTGCACCCGACGAGTATGATATTCGCGTTTTTCGGGCTCTTCGTGTTCGTTCCGAATTATCCTTACGAGGTAGCGTTCTTTTTTTCGGGGCTTTCGGTGTTCTTCGTCTGTCTCACGGCGCGGGAAAACGGCGACGCGTCCTTTACCTGCACGTTGCCCGTCCGCAAACGGGATGCGGCGATCGCCCGCGTGCTGTTCTGCGCGGTCTTCCAATGCGCGCTGATTCTGGTCATGGGGTTGGCGATCGCCGTAAAGGAGCTCTGCCTGCCCGCGGAAATGCAGACGAATCTGGCGGGTTCGTGCGCCAACCTTGCGTTGCTCGGTCACGGCTTCGTCCTGCTTGCGGGATTCAACCTGATCTTTTTTCCGTGGTATTTCCGAAATCCCGTAAAGGTGGGCGTTCCCTTTCTGACGGCGGCGATCGTGCAGTTTGCGCTGATCGGCGTGCTGTGCGCGTTGCGCTTTACCGCGCCCGTGTATTCCGATCTGCTCGTTTCGCCCGATCCCGCGAATTTGGGCGTGAAGGCGGGGTTCTTCTTCGGCGGACTCGCCGTCTATCTCGGCGGTACCCTTCTCGCGTGCGTTCTCTCCGCAAAGCATTTTGAAAAAACGGATTTATAAGGCAGCGGAGTACGAGAAAAAGCTTGCTTTTTCGTAAAACGTGTGCTACAATTTTATTGATAACAAACGAGAGGTGAGGGAGTGTATCATATTTCTTGCAAATAAACTTGATGCGATAACGCTGCTTTTTGCAGGGTTATTGCGCGCTTTGCAAGAAAGAATATGATATCGCTTTTCAACCGTCTATGCTCATGGATTCGGTTTTGGTTTGGCGGGCTGCAAGAATTCTTTCTTGCGGCTCATTTTTTATGCTTCGGAACGAAGCAAAGGAGGAAACCGATATGTCTATGATTCAGGTAGAGGGGCTGACGTTCGCCTATCCCTCGGGCAGTGAGAATATATTCGAGAACGTAACGTTTCGGATCGATACCGACTGGAAGCTGGGCTTCGTCGGCAGAAACGGCAGGGGTAAAACCACCTTTTTAAAGCTCCTGTGCGGGCAGTACGAGTACCGCGGGAAAATCAGCGCCTCGGTGCGGTTCGATAATTTCCCCTATCCCGTGCGGGAAAAGGAGCGTCCGACTGCGGAGATTTTGCGGGAGGTCTGCCCCGAAGCGGAGGCCTGGCAGTTCTTGCGCGAGCTTTCCGCGCTCGGTATGGAGGCGGATATCTTTTACCGCCCCTTCGATACGCTCTCGGGCGGGGAGCAGACGAAGGCGTTGCTTGCCGCGCTCTTTTTAAACGAGGGGCATTTTCTGTTGATCGACGAGCCGACGAACCATCTGGACGCGGAATCGCGGAAGGCGGTCGCAAAGTATCTGCAACGGAAGAAGGGTTTTATTCTCGTTTCGCACGACCGCCGTTTTCTGGACGGTTGCGTCGATCATATTCTGGCGATGAACCGCGCGGAAATCACGGTGGAGAACGGAAATTTTTCTTTGTATATGGAGCGGTTCGAAAAACGGCAGGAAGGGGAGAAGGCGCAGAACGAGCGCGCGGAGCGGGATATCAGACGGTTAAAGCAGTCGGCGGAGCGCACCGCGCAATGGGCGAATAAAGTAGAAGTTTCCAAAATCGGCGCGTACGACAAGGGCTACGTCGGGCATAAGGCGGCGAAGATGATGAAGCGCGCCAAAGTAACGGAGGCGCGCAAACAGCAGGCGGTGGAGCAGAAGTCCGCGTTGCTCAAAAATCTCGAAACGGCGGAGGATCTGAAAATCTCCCCGCTCGAATACTTTTCCGAAACGCTGCTCTCCGTAACCGATCTGGAGATCGATTACGGTACGGGTGCGGTCTGTTCGGGCGTGAGCTTTTCCGTGAAGCGCGGGGAACGGGTCTTTCTCGACGGAAGGAACGGGAGCGGCAAGAGCAGTATTTTAAAACTGATCGCGGGGGAAGCGACGCCCTATCGCGGCACGGTGCGGATCGGCTCGCGTCTGATCGTATCGTACGTGCCGCAGGATACCTCGTTTTTGTGCGGCTCGCTCGCCGAGTTCGCGCGGGAGCACGGGCTGAACGAACCGCTCTTTAAAGCCGTTTTGAATAAAATGGATTTCGAAAAGAAACAGTTTGAAACTGACATGCGGGAGTTTTCGGGCGGACAAAAGAAAAAAGCGCTGATCGCAAAGAGCCTTTGCGAATCGGCGCACCTGTACGTCTGGGACGAACCGCTCAATTTCATCGACGTGTATTCGCGCATGCAAATCGAGCGGCTGATCGAAGAATTTGCGCCTACGATGCTGCTCGTAGAGCACGACGGCGCGTTTCGGGAAAAACTCGTCTCGAAAATTGTTTCGTTATTTTAAAAATTTCCGGATAAGTTTCGCTTTCCGTTTCGTGTACGGTTGGTAGCGCACGGGCAGGTCGAACCAAGTCTTTTTGTCTACGATGCTCTTTTCGTGCGTAAAGCAATCGAAGCCCGCTTTGCCGTGGTAGCTTCCCGTGCCGCTCTCGCCCGCGCCGCCGAAGGGCAGGCGGGGAGTCGCAAGGTGAATGACCGTGTCGTTCACGCACCCGCCGCCGAACTTGCACCGGGTCGTGAAGTTCCGTATCCTTTTGCGATCGGAGCGGAATAAGTAGAAGGCGAGCGGGGAAGGCAGGGCTTGCAGTTCGGCGAGAAGCTCATTTTCGTCGTTGTAGGAAAGCACGGGCAGAACGGGTCCGAAAATCTCCTCCCGCATACAGGCGGATTCGCGCGTTACGCCGACGAGCACGGTGGGGGCAATGCGGAGCGAGGTTTCGTCCCGTTCTCCGCCGCAGTAAATTTCCGCTTCGCCGATGAGGCCGCAGATTCTTCGGAAGTGTTTTTCGTTTACGATTTTGCCGTAATTCTTGTTTTCGAGCGGGCGTTCCCCGAATTGAATTCCGATTTGTTGTTTCAGCTCTTCCAGAAACCGTTCGCGCACCGATTCGTGCACGAGCAGGTAGTCGGGCGCCACGCAGGTCTGTCCGCAGTTCAAAAATTTCCCGAACGCGATCCGTCTCGCCGCAAGCTTCAAATCGGCGGTTTCGTCCACGATGCACGGGCTCTTTCCGCCGAGCTCGAGGGTGACGGGGATCAGTCGTTCCGCCGCCCGACGCATGACTTCTTTGCCGACCGCGACGCTTCCCGTAAAAAAGATTTTGTCGAAGGGCAGGTCGAGCAGCCGGTCGTTTTCCGCGCGCCCGCCCGTCACGACGGAGACGTACTCGGGCGGGAAGGCATCGGCAAGGAGCCGCGCGAGCAGGTCGCTCGCGGCGGGCGAATAGGCGGACGGTTTTAAAATCGCGCAACAGCCCGCGGCGATCGCGTCGGCAAGCGGCTCGACGGAGAGCATGAAGGGGTAGTTCCACGGACTCATGATCAGCGCGCACCCGAGGGGCGAGGGGAGCGTGTAGCTCTTCGCCGCGAATTGCGCGAGCGGAGTATGCTTCTTTTTCGGCTTGGCGAATTTTTTCGTATGCCGTAAAAGATAGCTTATTTCCGAATACGCCATGCCTAGCTCGCAGGCGTAGCTCTCGGGTTCGCTCTTGCCGAGGTCCTGCGCAAGGGCGGCGTAAATTTCCGTTTCGTGCGCCCTGATCGTATCGCGCAGTCGTTTCAGCGCGGCGATTCTGGACTTTACGGGCAGGGTTGCGCCGCTTGCGAAATACGCGCGCTGTTTTTCTAAAATCTGTTCGGGTATCACAAAGTTATTATAAATCCGATTTGAGAACCTGTCAAGCGCGTTTGCGAAAAACAGTATTTCGTTTTGCGGCGGTTTTTCGTTTGATTATTTTTCCGCGATATGTTATAATCGGATAAAAGCGATTTTGGACGGGAGTTAAGAATGTTACAGGTCAACAACGTCAGTTTGCAGTACGGCAGCAAGAAGCTGTTCGAAGAAGTCAATCTGAAATTCACCAAGGGGAATTGCTACGGGATTATCGGCGCGAACGGCGCGGGAAAATCCACTTTTTTAAAGGTGCTTTCGGGCGAGATCGAGCCCAATAAGGGTGACGTGACCCTTGATAAAAACGAGCGCATGTCCGTGCTCGCGCAGAACCAGAACAAGTACGACTTCGAAACGGTGCTTCGTACCGTGATGCTCGGGCACAAGCGGCTTGTGGAGATCATGGACGAAAAAGACGCCCTCTACGCGCACGCCGATTTCACCGAAGAGGACGGGATCCGCGCGTCCGAGCTCGAAAGCGAGTTCGCGGAGCTCGGCGGCTGGGAGGCGGAGAGCGAAGCGCAGACTCTGCTGAACGAACTGGATATTCCCAACGAATACCACTACGCGCAGATGTCCGAGCTCGACGCGAAGCAAAAAGTCCGCGTGCTGTTGGCGCAGGCGCTGTTCGGAAATCCCGACGTGTTGCTTCTGGACGAGCCCACCAACAACCTCGACTTAAAGACGGTGCGCTGGCTCGAAAATTATTTGCTCGACTTCGAGAATACCATCATCATCGTTTCGCACAACCGCCACTTTTTAAACAAGGTGTGCACTCATATCTGCGACGTGGACTTCGGGAAAATCAATCTGTATCTGGGGAACTACGACTTCTGGTACCAGACTTCGCAGCTGCTCGCCCGTCAGCAGAAGGACGCGAATAAAAAGGCGGAACAGCGCGCGCAGGAGCTCAAAGACTTCATCGCGCGGTTTGCCGCGAACGCAAGCAAATCCCGTCAGGCGACCTCCCGTAAAAAGGAGCTCGAAAAGCTGACGATCTCCGACATCAAACCCTCCCTCCGCAAATATCCGTTTATCGATTTCAAATCGGAACGGGAGATCGGCAACGACATTCTTGCAGTGGAAGGACTCACGAAAAAGGGCTTTTTCGAGGAGATTTCCTTCACGGTGCAGAAGGGGGATAAGATCGGCGTGATCTCGGATAAATCCACCTCCGTTACCATGCTGTACGATATTCTGACGGGCAAGGAACAGCCCGACGCGGGTACGGTCAAGTGGGGCAAGACGATCGCCTATTCCTACTTCCCGCAGAACAACAACGAGTACTTCGAGAAGTGCGAACTGAATCTCGTGCAGTGGCTGTCGCAGTTCAGTAAGGACCATTACGAGGAATATCTGCGCGGCTGGCTGGGCAGAATGCTTTTCTCGGGCGAAGAGGCGTTGAAAGAGGCGAATGTGCTTTCGGGCGGCGAAAAGGTGCGCTGTATGCTTTCGAAGATGATGCTCGAGGGCGGGAACTTTTTGATCTTCGACGAGCCGACCAACCACCTCGATCTCGAATCGATCACCTCGCTCAACAACGGCTTGACGGCGTTTAAGGGCTGTATGCTTTTAACTTCGCACGATCAGGAGCTCATGAACACGGTCTGCAACCGCATCATTGTGATCGACGGTAAGAAGGTGTTTGATAAATCGGTTACGTTCGACGAGTACGTCGAACTGACGAACGGCTGATTTTTCGTGAAAATCCCCTCGGGATCGCCGGGGGGATTTTATTTGAAAGGAATGCGGGAGAAAAGACGAATGTGGTTCGACGAAGCAGTATTTTATCAGATTTATCCGCTCGGGTTTTGCGGCGCGGAGCGGGAGAACGATTTCGGGGAGACCCGTCACCGTTTGCATAAAATCGCGGCGGAGATTCCGCGGCTGAAAGAGCTGGGGATTACCGCCGTGCTGTTCAATCCGCTGTTCGAGAGCGAGCGGCACGGCTACGACACGGTCGATTTTTATAAAGTCGATCGGCGTCTGGGCACGAACGACGAGCTGAAATCGCTCGTAAAACAGTTTCACGAGGCGGGGATCCGCGTCGTGCTCGACGGCGTGTTCAATCATACGGGCAGGGCGTTTCCGCCCTTTCGGGAGGTGCTCGAAAAACGGGAGAGCACGGACTACCGCTTCTGGTTCAACATCGACTTCGGCGGCGATTCCGCTTACCGCGACGGGCTGTGGTACGAAAATTGGGAGGGGCACGCCGAGCTCGTAAAGCTCCGCCTCGAAAATCGTGACTTGCAGAATTATCTCATGAACGCCGTGCGCTTCTGGATCGACGAATTCGGGATCGACGGACTGCGGCTGGACGTGTGCTATCTTCTTCCGCCTTGGTTCATGGAACTGTTGCGGCGCACCGCGAACGAAAAGCGCGACGATTTTTTTCTTGTGGGCGAGGTGATCCACTGCGGTAATTTTCAGCAGAATATCTGTCCCGAACGGCTGAATTCGATCACGGGGTACGAGTGTTATAAGGGCATGATCTCGGCGTTCAATTCGAACAACCTGTTTGAAATCGAGCATTCTCTCACGCGGCTTTATGCGTCTTTGCCCTGGTCTCTGTATACGGGCAAGCGCATGCTCAACTTCGTCGATAATCACGATGTCGTGCGCGCGTACACCGCGCTTGCGGAAAAGCGGAATCTGCGCAATCTGTATACGTTGCTCTTCACGATTCCGGGTATGCCCTGCGTCTATTACGGATCGGAATTCGGCGCGGAAGGGGATAAGTCCGATCTCGACTACCGCTTGCGCCCGTGTATCGACGAGGTGGATCGCGGCGCGCATCCCGAGCTCGTCGCGCATATCGCAAAGCTGGCGAAGATCCGCGCAGAACACCGCGCGTTCTCCTACGGGAGCTACGCCAAAGCCACGCTTGCGAATACGAATTTTTCCTTCGTGCGGGAGTGGGAAGGAGAGAAGATCATCGTGGCGGTCAATATCGGCGGGGGAGATTGCACCGTCCGCGCGGAAGAGGCGGAAGGAACGGATTTGCTCACCGGTCAGGTGCGCAATCTCAACGATATTTATCTGCCGCCGTACTCCTGCGCGATTTACAAGAAAAACTGGCCGCGGTCAATCCGGATTTTCGGGCATCGGTCCGACCTTTTTGCGATAGGCATATTTCAAGAGCAGGGCGGAGATCGCCGCCGTGACGAATTCCACGATCGGGAACGTCCACCACACGAGATTCACGACGTCGCCCGACAGGGTGAACAGGTAGGCGATCGGAAGAACGAGCAGGCACAGGCGCAGAAAGGATATGAGCAAAGGGGAAAGCGCGTACCGGAACGCTTGCAGGACGCCCTGAACGGCCACGCTGAACGCCATAAAGAGATAGCCGATGCTCGCGATGCGAATCGCCGTCGTAACCACCGCTTGAATGGCTTCGCCGCCCTCGCCGCTCGCCATGCCGAATAGTCGGGAGAGCGGAACGGCGAGGCATTCGAACAAAACCGTAATGACGGCGGCTACGATCAACGAAACGAGTATTCCGTATTTGATGCAGTCCCGCACGCGCTGTTTGTTCTGCATGCCGTAATTAAAGGACAAGACCGAAATGATCGTGTTGGATACGCCGAACGCGGCGAACAACGCGAACTGCATGATTTTATAATAGATTCCGAACCCGCCCTGCAACAGATCGGCGGTTTCTTTTATGTTCACCGTGCCGAGAATTTTCGTCATGCCGAGCATCATAACGGAAAGCAGCCCTTGCATGATCGCGGCGGAAACGCCTATTTTATAGATGCCTTTTATGATCTTGCCGTCGGGCTTTAACGCCTTGGACGCTGTTTTTGATTTCGCGGTTGGCAAGATAGTGGAACTGCATCGCCGCGGCAAGCGATACGATTTGTCCGATTACGGTCGCCCACGCCGCGCCGTCGATTCCCATTTTACAGGGGTAAATGAACACGTAGTCGAGTATGATATTCGTCGCCGCGCCCGAAACTTGCGAAATCGTCGAGTACAGCGTTTTGCCCGTGCTCTGCAAAAAGCGTTCGTAAACGGTGAAGCCGATCGCCCCGAACGACAGGCAACAGCAGATTTTCAGATAGCTTGCGCTCGCCCGCGTGGACGAAAGACTGCGGCAGGAGGAGATCCGCGACAGCGTTTCCGTTGTGGCGGCGGGGTCGATCCGTTCGAGCGCGGACGTCGTAAAAGCGATCGCGCTC
>JAETTR010000032.1 GCA_021768985.1 Bacillota bacterium | reverse complement strand
TGATAAAGACGGTGAAAATAACGCCTAACATGCTTCGACCTCCCCGTTATGATTCTCTTCGGGCGGGGGCAGGGGGGAATCGTGCGAAACGCGGAATTCCCGCGCCCGTTTCTTGCGCATCGATTTTTCGACCTCGCCCGTGATCAGCAGAAAGAGCGCGATGCAGATACCGTAGGTAAAGAACGCGCCCGCCGAGCTCGTGAAGAATCCGATCGAGAAATCGAACAGTTCGATTCCGAAGAAGCTTCCGCTCCCGAGAAATTCGCGGATGATTCCCATGATCGTCAGCGCGAAGGTGAAGCCCAGCCCCGTGCTTACGCCGTCGATTGCGGAATCGAGTACGGGCTGTTTGCTCGCGAACGCTTCCGCCCGCCCGAGGATCATGCAGTTCACGACGATCAGGGGCAGGAACACGCCCATGGAATCATAGAGGTCGGGCATGAATTTTTCGAGCGCCATGCGCAGAATGGTCACGAGGGTGGTGATCACCACGATAAACGCGGGAATGCGCACGGCGGAGGGAATGATTTTCCGCAGCAGGGAGATGATGACGTTGCTCAACAGCAGGACCACGGTGACCGAGATTCCCATGCCGAAGCCGCTGACCGCGGAAGAGGACATGCCGAGCGCGGCGCAGGTGCCGAGCACGAGCTTGAAGGACGCGTTGTTCGTGATCAGACCATCGTAAGCGATTTTCGCGTACTTGTTTTTCATGCTTCCGCCTCCTTCAGGATATGCGCCGTAAAGAAATCGATCGCGGTATTGACCGCGTTCACGATCGCGGCGGAGGAGCGGGACGCGCCCGCCGAAAGGGTAAAGATCCCTTCGGAATCGGCGATTGCCGCCGCCGTGAATTTTTTGCCCGCGAGCAGTTCGTCGTTGTGCACCGTGAAGCTCGCGTAGAATTTCGACTTGATTTTGGAGATATAGCTCTGTTTTTCGTTGCTCTCGTAGACGACCTTCTCGATTCCCTTCCAGACGAGGTCGCCGTTTTCCCGCGAGCCTTCGCAGGAGAGTACCGTCCACAGCGTGACCGTGCCGTTCGAATATCCGCCGTTTCCCGTTGTCTGCACGAGGTAGTTTCCGTCGTCCACGAGGTACGCGGCGTTCACCGTGCCGCCGCTGTATCCCGCTTCTTCGGGGGTGAATTCGACGACCGTCGTGCTCACCGTTTTTCCGTAAATTTTGGCGAGGGTGCGGTTGAACCGCTCCTCTGCGGAAACGAAGAGCAGATCGTTGAAGATCGCGAGAAGCGCGCCCGACACGAGCACGATCCCGAGGAGCACCGCCACGCAACGGAACGCCGTGCCCGTGAAAAACGCTTTCAGTTTCTCTTTCATCGTTTTTCCTCCTTCGCGCGCTTTTTCTCTCTCCGATAGCCGAAGGGACGCGCTTTGATCGCGAGGTCGATTAAAAATACCGTAAAGTTCATCAGCAGAATGCAGAAGGAGACGACTTCGATTCCCGTCGCCTTGCGCAGACCCGCCGTCAGCAGTCCGAGCAGAATGAAGTAAATCACGTTTCCGAGCGTGCTCTTGGGGGTGGTTACGTAATCGGTCGCCATGAAGATCGCCCCGAGGAAGAGCCCGCCCGAGAGGATCGAGGGAAGGAACGCCGCGAAGTCGAACCCTTCGAGCGCGACGGCGAAGAGCCCCGTCACGCCGATATAGAGTACAGGCAGGTACCATTTAATTACTCCGCGCGCGCACAGGTAAACGCCGCCAACGAGGAGCGCGAGCTTGCACGTTTCGCCGATGCACCCCGCGACGCCCGTGCCGAGGAAGAGGTCGAGCGCGGAGAGCGTAGGTTCGCCCTTCAACAGGTTGCCGAGCTGGGTGGGACCCGTCACGAGCTGCTCCCAACCGTTCGTCGCGATCGCACCGAACTTTGCCGCGGGGTATACCGTCATTGCCGTAAAGGAGATGAACAGGAACACCCGCCCCGTGAGCGCGGGGTTCACGATGTTCCGACCCGTGCCGCCGAAGAGCATCTTTACCGCGCCCACCGCGAAGATACTCCCGAGCAGGGGCATATACCAGGCGGAGAGGTTGGCGGGCAGGCACAGCGCGAGAAGCAGACCGGTGATCGCCGAAGTGAAATCGAACTGTTTGACAAACTTTTTCAGCGTCGCTTTGGGGTCGCGCCAGATTTTTTCGCGCAGGAGATACCATACGAATTCGGTTGCGCACGCCGAGAAGAGGGAGATCAGCACGATGACCGCGGCTTCGTAGCCGAAGAACACGATCCCCGCCGCCGTTGCGGGAAGGAGCGAAATGAGCACGTCGAGCATGATATGCTTGGTCGTGCGTCCGGTCTTTACGTGCGGAGAAACGGAAACGATCGGGTTCATTTGTTTCCTCCTTTTTTGGGCGCGAGCGCGGCTTTCGCCGTTTTGATCGCCTGTGCCAACGGTCTGCGCGCGGGGCAGATATACGAGCACGCGCCGCATTCGATGCAGCTGCGCACGCCGCCGTATTTGTCGGCGAGTTCGAATTCCTGCGCCGCCGAATAAAACGCCGTCTGCATGGGCAGTAATCGCATGGGGCAGACGTCGGCGCACTTCCCGCACTTGATGCAGGGCGTGGACGAGTCGGGCTTCGTTTCCGCTTGCGTGAGCAGCAGAAATCCCGAGGTCGTTTTCGTCACCACGCCGTTCGCGCCCGTCAGCGCCGTGCCCGTCCTGGGACCGCCCGCCACGAACTTCGCGGCGTCCTCGGTTGCGTGCGCCTCGTTTAAAAGCGCGGAGAGGGGGGTGCCCACGGGGCAGAGCAGATTCTTCGGTGTCTGCGCGCCGCCGCCCGAGAGGGTGACGACTCGCTCGAAGAGGGGCTTGCCGAGCTCGACCGCTTCGCAGACCGCAAACGCGGTCGCCACGTTCTGCACGCACACGCCCGCGTCGGCGGGGAGCTTGCCGAGGGGCACCTTTCTGCCCGTGCAGCAGTAGATCAGGTGTTTTTCCGAACCCATGGGGTATTGCTTTTTCAGCTTTACGACTTCGAGCTCGGTCTCCTCGAAGCGCGCGATCGCTTCGGGCTTGTTCTTTTCGATCGCGATCACCGTGCGGGCGGCGTTCAACGCCACGGCGAGATACTTCGCGCCGCGCACGATCTTCTCCGTCTGTTCGCGCATCAGGCGGTCGTCGCAGGTGAGATAGGGCTCGCATTCCGCGCCGTTTAAGATCAGCGTGTCCACGGGAACGGGGGGCTTTGCTTTGACGTGCGCGGGAAAGCCCGCGCCGCCCATGCCCACGATGCCCGCCTGCAGGATGCGTTCTGCGATCTCTTCGCCGCTCGGGGTGGCGAGCGGGGGCAGATAATCGTCGCCGCCCGCGCCGCGCGCGATCGTGATATGTATACAGGTTCCGCCCTTGCCGTCCGCGCGCTCGGCGATCGCGGTCACCTTGCCCGCAATGCTCGCGTGCACGTTCGCGGAGATCAAGCCGCCCGCTTTTCCGATCAGCTGTCCTCTCTTCACCTCGTCGCCGACGGAGACGACGGGTTCGGCGGGCGCGCCGATATGCTGTTTCAAAGGAATCGACACCTCGTCCGGTTCGAACGGCGCGATCGGAATTTCCTTCGAACGCTCTTTTTTGTCGGGGATATGGAGCCCGCGGAAAAAGAGCTTTCCGTTTTTTGCCTTCAAATGAGATCCTCCTTCGCCCCGATCCTTTGCAATGCGGAAGAGGGCAGGGCTTTCAGCGTCAGTATTACGGCGCACCCGACCGCCGCGCCGGCGACGACGCCGAGCAGGCACAGGTAGGGCGCGTAAGTAATCAAAAGAACCGTCTGCGTGAGCGCGCAGTAAACCGCGAGCTGCACGAGGTTGTGCACGACCGCCGAAGCGACGCTCACGCACAAAAGACTCACGCGCGGGGAGAGAAACAGGAGCAGACGGGCGGCGGTCACCGCAACGATCCCAGCGGTCAGGCTGTAAAGGAGCAGGGAAACGTTGCCCGCGAAAATGCTCCCGAGCACGGTGCGCGCGATTACTACGAGGAGCGCCTCGGGCAAACCGTACGCGGCGAGCGCGAACAGCGAGAACGCGTTCGCGAGTCCAAGCTTCGCCCCCGGTAAAATCATGGACGGAAGCAGGGATTCGAGCATGAAGGACAGGAGTCCGAGCCCCGTCAAAAGGGCAAGGACGGCGATCTTTCTGCCATTGTATGCGCGCGCCTGTTTTTTCATGTGTAACAGTATACGACAAAAGGCGGATTTTGTCAAATAAACGGGAAGAATCGAAGGGAAAAATCGCGCGGATTTTTTTGCGCGGCGGTTGCGGGAGTGCGTTCGGTTGACAATTTTTCCGCACCGTGCTATACTGTTCTTCGAATAAAAATATGCAAGGAAAGATTATGGACCACGTTTACGATCTGATCATCGTCGGGAGCGGCATTGCGGGGTATTCCGCGGCGCTCACGGCGAAGAGTCTGAAAATCGATTTTCTCTGGCTGGGCGAAGGCGCGTTCGGCGGAAAGGCGGGTAAAGTAGAGTACGTGCGCAACTATCCCGCCTTTTACGGGAACGGCGAAGCGTTCGGAAAGGCGCTCTCCGCGCAAGCGGAAAAAGAGGGGATCGCGCGCGTCCGCGCGCGGATCGACCGCGTCTATAAAATGAAAGAGGGGTTCGTGCTCACGGCGGGGGAAGAGAGCTTTCACGCAAAATCGGTGATTCTCGCCTGCGGCGTGCAGACTTCGGGTTCGCTGAAAGGGGAAAAGGAATTTCTCGGGCGGGGAGTCAGCTATTGCGCCGTGTGCGACGGCGGGCTGTACCGCGGCAAAAAAATCGCCGCCGTGCTCTCTTCGGAAGAGTATGCGGAGGAAGCGGAGTATCTCGCCTCGTTTGCGGACACGGTGTACTGCTTCTGCCGCTATCCCGAACCCGTCTTTCAGCGCAAGAATATTCTCGTGCGGACGGGGGAGCCGGTCGCCGTGGAGGGCGGACTCCGCGCGGACAAGCTGCGCATGAAGGACGGAACGGCGCTCGATGTCGACGGCGTGTTTTTATTGAAGGACAGCGCGCCGCCCGAAGCGCTCGTCGGCGGGCTCGCCACGGAGGGCGCGCACGTAAAGGCGGGGCGGGATCTGTCTACCAACCTTGCGGGTCTGTTCGCGGCGGGGGATATCACGGGCACGCCCTATCAGTTCGCCAAGGCGGCGGGCGAGGGGCTCGTCGCGGCGTACTCCGCGCGCGCATTTTTAAGCAAGGCGGGAAAATAACGTGGGCGTTTCGGAAATCGAGCGGTCGCTGATCAAAAAGTTCCGCAAGGAAATCTGGTGCAATTTCGTAAAGAGCGTCAAAAAATACGAGCTCGTTCAACAGGGTGACCGCATTGCCGTGTGCATTTCGGGCGGGAAGGATTCCTTTCTGCTCGCCAAATGCATGCAGGAGCTTTGCCGCCACGGGCAGTTCGAATTCGGATTGAAGTTTATCGTCATGGATCCGGGCTACGCGCCCCGCAACCGCGCGCTGATCGAGAAGAACGCGGAAACGGTCGGGGTGCCCGTCGAAATTTTCGAGAGCGATATCTTCGGCGTGGTCGGCGTGCAGGAGGGCGGTTCGCCCTGTTATCTCTGCGCGCGGATGCGGCGGGGGTATCTGTACGAGTTCGCCAAAAAATGCGGGTGCAATAAAATCGCGCTGGGGCATCATTTCGACGACGCTGTGGAAACGACGCTTTTAAGCATGTTCTACGGCGCGGAGCTGAAAACCATGATGCCCAAGTTGAAATCGACGAGCCATCCCGGCATGGAGCTCATCCGCCCGCTCTATTCGGTGCGCGAAAAAGATATCAAGGCGTGGGCGAATTACAACGGACTCACCTTTTTGAATTGCGCCTGCCGCTTTACCGAGCAGGTGGAAAACAAGGAGGAAGAGAGCAAACGGCGGGAGATGAAGGCGCTGATCGCGCGGCTCGAAGCGGAGCATCCCGACGCGGCGCTCAATGTGTTCCGCAGTATGCACAACGTCTGCCTGGATTGCATTATCGGCTGGCGGAAGAACGGAACGCGCGGAAACTTCCTCGATTCGTACGATGAAGATTGAAAAAGCGCTTGTAAAACGGTCGATATTGTGTTAAAATAAAAGAAATCAGGATAGGAGTCGGTATGACGAATCGGGAACTTGAAAATTTTTTGGTCGGCGAAAAGGAAATCGCCGCGAGTAAGCTCGGCTGTAACATGTGCGGAAAGTATGCGCGCTGTCTTTTCTGCGCGCAGTCCGAAGAGTTTCCCTGCGCGAGCGCGCACCATCGCCTCGAGGCGGCGGTGAAGAACGCGAACGTAAAGCTCCCCGCGTGGCTGTTGCCGGAGCCCCCGCTCGACGGGGAAGCGGTCGTCTATCAGCACGCGCCCGTTTCGGTAAAGGCTTCTTACGAGCGCACGGCGGAGGAGATGAAGATTCCCATGTCGCAGAATTCTGCGGAAGGCGGGGCGCAGACGCCCGATTCCGACCGCGCGGAAGGGGGCGTGCTGGTGCGCGCGCGCACTTACGACGGCGTTCGTCTGCTGAAAATCAGAAAAAAACGCTGATTTCGGTTTAAACCGCGCGGCGGCGCGGTATATATAATTATAAAATCATTTTTTTAAGATAAGGAGATCGTTTTTCTTTTTTATGGACAGTACCCAAATAGGTCTGTTAATTGCAATTTTGGTGCTTGTCGTTTTGTCCGGCGGGTTCAGCGCGACGGAGACGGCGTATACGGGGTTCAGCACCGTCAGAATGCGGCGCATGGCGTTGAAGAAGCGTTCCGCGCGCACCGCGCTCAAACTGAGCGAGGATTACAACAAAGTTCTGACGACCCTGTTGATCGGAAATAATATCGTAAACATTGCGGCAGCGACGCTTTCCACGTTGCTGTTTACTTCTTTTCTCGGCGGGGAGCTCGGTCCTACGATCTCCACGATCGTGCTGACGGTCGTCGTCGTGATCTTCGGCGAGATCACGCCCAAGACGCTGGCGCGGGAGGCGCCCGAGCGCTTTGCGTGCGCCATGGCGTATCCGCTCCTCGTGTTAAGCTGGGTCCTGTTTCCGCTCACCTTTATTTTCGGGTATTGGAAAAAGTTTATTTTCCTCGTCTTCGGGCTCAATAAAAAGAAACCCAAATTTACCGAAGCGGAATTCAAGATGCTCGTTTCCGACGTACGCGACGAGGGCGTGCTGAACGAAACGGAACACGACCTGATTACGCGCACCCTTCGTTACGACGATCTGCACGTGGGCTCTTGCATGATACCGCTCGACCGCGTGGTCATGGCGGAGGTGCGGGAGGATTCCCGCCTCGTCTACCGGCTCTTCCGCGAAACGAATTTTTCGCGGATTCCCGTTTACAAGGGCACGAAGCAGAACGTGATCGGTATTTTGTACCGCGCCGACTTCTACGAAAACATGCTCGCGGGGCGGCGGGATTTCAACACTATCATCCGGCCCGTTTCCCGTACGACGCCCGAAACGAAGCTGTCCGATCTGATGAAGCGCATGCAGTCGATGCGGGAACACATGGCGCTCGTCGTTTCGGACGGGGAGCTTCTGGGTCTGATCACGCGCGAGGACATGGTGGAGGAGCTTGTCGGCGATATCGACGACAAGTACGACCTGACGCCGATCACCGCGCCGCTTACGCCCTTTATTCCGGAACCGCAGGACGCGGAACAGGTGGACGAAACGGAGGAATAAGGTGAGCGAAAGAAGCGGAACCGGCAGTATGACAATTTTGTGAATTTTGCGGGAGCGATAGGTTAATCCGCTTGACAATATCGCTCCTTTTCGCATATAATAACCATTGTTTAGTGAAACACAAAGGAGAAGCAGGTATGGAAATCAACGAATATCTGGTAAAGTTTTTCCAGATTGAAAAAGAGCTGGAAGACGTGGAACTCTTTGCGCAGAAATCGAAGCTTTCGGATACGGAATTCCGCATGATCCGCGAAATTCTCCTCGAACGCGAAAAGGGGAAGGACATCATTTCTTCCGAATTGGCGCGCCGTCTGGGCATTACCCGTTCGGCGGTTTCGCAGATCGTCACCAAACTCGAAAAACAGGGCATCGTCCGCCGCACCGCTTCGGATACGGACAGGAAGATCGCCTACGTACGGCTTTCCGATCATGCGATCGCCGTGTTCGAAGAGCAGTGCGCGTACGCGAACGGCATCATCGAAGAGGTCGTCGCAGAGTTCGGCGTGGATAAAATGGACGAACTCATTGCGTCCTGTAAGGCGTTGTCGCGCACGTTTACGCAGGTCTGCGAACGCAGAAACAAGGAAAGGACATAAGGAAAAGGATAAAACGATATGCTGAAACTTACCGACATCCGGAAGGATTATAAAGTCGCTTCCGATTATGTGCACGCCCTGAAAGGGGTGAATCTCGAGTTCCGCAAGAGCGAATTCGTTTGCATCCTCGGTCAGTCGGGTTGCGGCAAGACCACGCTTTTGAACATCATCGGCGGACTCGACCATTACACGTCGGGCGATCTCGTCATTCAGGGAAAATCGACCAAGGATTTTTCCGACCGCGACTGGGACGTCTACCGCAATCACCGAATCGGTTTCATTTTTCAGTCCTACAATCTGATCCCGCACCAGACGGTGCTCGGGAACGTGGAGCTCGCGCTCACCATTGCGGGGATCGGGCGGGAAGAACGGCACGAACGCGCGAAACAGGCGTTGGAGCGGGTCGGGCTCGGCAGAGAGCTCAACAAGCGCCCCAATCAGCTTTCGGGCGGACAGATGCAGCGCGTCGCGATCGCGCGCGCCCTCGTGAACAATCCCGATATCCTGCTCGCCGACGAGCCGACGGGCGCGCTCGATTCGGAAACGAGCGTGCAGATCATGGAGCTGATCAAGGAGATCGCGCACGAGCGGCTCGTGATTATGGTGACCCACAACCCCGAGCTTGCCCAACAGTACGCGTCCCGTCTGATCCGTCTGAAAGACGGGCTCGTGGAATCGGATTCCATGCCGTACGACCATGCGGCGGAAGAAGCCGCCGCGTCCGAAAAGGCGGAAGCGGTTCAACCCGAAGCTTCGGAAGCTTCGCCCGCGAAACCCCAAAAACAGAAAAAACTGCGCGCCCGCATGAGTTTTCTTACTTCTCTTGCGCTGTCGGCGCGGAACCTGCTCACGAAGAAGGGGCGCACGATCATCACTTCGATCGCGGGCAGCATCGGAATTATTTCCGTCTGTCTGGTGCTCGCGCTGTCGAGCGGATTTAACAGCTATATCAAGCGCACGGAGGAGGATATGCTCTCATATTATCCCGTGCAGGTGACCGAAAATACCTTCGATATGGCGAGTCTGATGACGAGTTTTACCTCGCCCAAGGATATGCCCGATTTGAGCGAGCTCGACAACAAGGTGTACGTCGATTCCTTCCTGACGGGTCTTGCGAAGGGCATGGCGGTCAAGAACAACATTTCGGACGATTACCTCAATTATATCAAGGCAATGAACCCCGAATGGTATTCGGCGATTCAGTACAGCTACGGCGCGACGCTCACCGACAACCTGTTCACCGAGGTGCTGACGGGCAACGTCGATTTGAAGGGAGACGGGAATCTGAACGATCCCGAGATTCAGAAGGTTTCGCTCAGTTATCTCAAAGCGTTTTACATAGCGGAATTAAACGCGTATGCTCCCGAATATAAAGAGTTGACTTATCTTTCGAATTACTTTGGAAACATCGTACATAAAATGCCCGGGACGACGAAGGACGAGAACTTCGGGAAATACGTGCAGTCGCAGTACGACGTGATCGCGGGCACGTTCCCCGCCGCGGAGAACGCCGAACACGAGGCGGTGCTCGTGATCGGGAATAACAATGAGTCGTCCGATTTGACGCTTGCGCAGTTAGGGCTTCTCGATGAAAAAACCTTCCTTGCGCTCTTCCCCAAA
>JAETTR010000031.1 GCA_021768985.1 Bacillota bacterium | reverse complement strand
AACGCCAACGAAAGATCGACATCGTCCGCCGCGCCCTCTACAACCTGACGGTTGAACGTGTAGGCCGGAAGCTGTTGCTTACCGTTGTACGGAAGTACTTTATCGCCCCAATCGATCACGATTTTGAGCGGAACGATTTCGAACGGGATAGATGCGTCATCGGGCAACGCATAGTTGGAATTGGAGAGCGTCTTTACGACTGCCTCGTAATCGGATCCGATGTTTCTGGCGGCGCCGTCTATGGAAGTAATCGTGCAGTCGTCCGGATTCTCGCCGTCTTTGCTACACAAGCTGTCCGCCTTGATCTTCACTTCGGGAAGCTGATCGAGCGCGTTGTAAACGAGCGTCGTATCCCCCCATTCGAGTTCGACGGTTTTGGGTTTGATGGAGAAGGTCGTGGAAAGTTTTTCCGCTTCGATTCCCTCCAACGTATAGTTGTCGTTCGAAACCTCGTACGCGGTAGCGGTGTAATCATCGCCCGCGTCCACTTCACCGTGTACTCGAATCACGAGTTCGTCCAAATTACCGTCCTTGTCGGTGCAGATCACGCCGTCGTTCGGTCTCGCCTCGGGCGCCTGTTCTTTGCCGTTATAGGTAAAGCCGTCTTCGGGCGACACCCAGGTAAATTCCGCAACCTTCTTCTTGATTTCGAACGCGTATTCGAGATTGCTTTCGTCCTCTACGCCCGAGAGCGTATAGTTTTTGTTTTCAAGCTCGACCGCCTTGGCGACATACTGACCTGCGTTCACGCCACCCGTTACCGTAACCTTAAACTGGTCGTCGCCGTTATACAGATACTTCACGTTCGCCGTGGGCGCCTGTTCTTTGCCGTTGTAGGTGAAGCCCTCCTCGGGCACCACCCATTCGAGCACGACCGGCGCGGGTACGACGGTGATTTCGGCGGTGACTTCCGTCGCGCGGTAGGATTCCGATTCGCCGACCGTAATCTTGATCGTGAACTTGCCCACCTTTCTCGGCATGAGAATGGAATCCATAATCGTGCCGTACGTCTTATCCGCCTCGCTGTTCATTTCGTAGGTGACTTCGCCGCCGCCCGAACCGAGCACGTCGAGAATGAAGTCGATTCCGTACGTCGCCACCGAGTCCACCAGCCGCACGGGCGCGGGAGGATTCATGACTTTCACTTCCGCTTCGCCCGAAGCCGCCTCGTAGTTCGCCGTTTCGGCAACGTTTACGATAACTTTTACGGTCCCGATCTCTTCGCCCGTCAGCAAGCCGTCCGCCGTGACGCTCGCCTTGCCGTCGCCGCCCTCGCCCATTGCGTAAGTTTCCTTGCCGCCGCCGAGGTTGTTCTTGACGGAAAGCTGCAACGTTTCGCCGACGGTAACCACGCCTTCGGAAAGCTCGATCGTAAGACGGTTCTTCAAAATCATGTACGCATCCGACGTGAGCGTTTCGGGATTTTCGATTCCTTCGAGCGTATAGTTCCCGTTGAGAAGTCCGACCGCCGTCGCTTTATACGCGCCGTTCGGCGTATAGGTGCCGTCCTCCTGACGGATATAACCGCCCGCGTTCTTATACCCGTTTACGGTCACGCCGCAGGTATCCCCCGTGATCAAGCCGACCACGTTCGCCGTAGGCGCCTGCATCTGCCCCGTGTACTTGAACGGTTCTTCGGGATAGATCCACTCGATACCCGTAATGGCGCGCGGTTTCACGGTGAATTCCGCCGTGGCGCTGCTTGCGCAGTAATCCGCCGTCTCGCCGATCGTCATGGTAATAGTGACCGTACCCGCCTGCGTGCCGCGGATCTTGTTGCCCTGTACCGTCGCGTTGCCCGTGACCCCCGTTACGTAGAACGTGGGTACGATGTCCGTCGGCTTACCTCCAATTTTAATGGTAAGCGTCTGGGTATCGCCGTAGACGACGCTCGTCTGATCGAGGGTGATCTTCGCGATCTCTTTATCGATGACGACAAGCGCACGCGCGGTGTTGCCGAGATAATTCTCCGTTTCCGCAATCGTCGCGGTAACGATTACCGTTCCCGTCTTGGTCGGGAGCAGAATGTCGGTCGTGCCGTCCTTCAACGCGGCTTCGCCCGTACCGTTGGTGACCGTGTACGTAATCGCGCCCTTGCCGGGGTTACTGCTTACGGTAAGCGGCAGATCAATGTTGACGTTCCCGCGCGTGGACGTGATCTCGAAGGAGATCGGCGCTTTTCCGATTTCGAACCGCATCGATCTGGTGACGGCGTCCGTAATTACGTAATCGTAGTAATAGGTGCCTCTGTCGTACGTGGCGATTCCGTTTTCGTTCGGGATTTCCGCCCAATATCCGCCTGCATCGCGGGCGCCTAACGTACTGCCCGTCTCCCGGCAATACAGATTGGGGAAACGCACGTCGTCGTTATTGATAATCGGCGAAATCGTTGGCGTGGGGATAAACCACTTGCCATCGTACGTGTGCGCGGTATCGCCCCAGTTTACGATTACCCCGAGTCTGTCGACGTTTACGGTATGGTATCCGTCGTACGCCGCAAAGTTGGGCGTAGCCGCAATACGGACGCGTACGCGGATCCCGTTGCCCGCATGGATCGGGCGGTACCAGGGTTCCGAAACGCCTTCGTCGTTCGCGCGCATATCCACCGCCGCGTATCGTGTGTCGACGATCGAGAACGTTACGGGGCTGTTTTCCACGTTGCCCGTCACCTCGAGTTTGAAGTCGGTGCCGTACACGGTCGTATTCTGCACAAGCGAAATTTTGAGCTCGCTCTGCGTAATCGTAAATTCCGCTTCGATCGTTTCTGCGAGCCAGTTCGCCGTTTCGCCGATCGTCGCTTTTACCTTTACTTTTCCGACGAGTTCGGGTGCGAACACCGTCTTTTCGCCGTTTGCGTTTTCTTCCAACGTCGCGTAGGTCGCGTCCAAAATCTCGTAGGTAACCGTTCCGTTTTCGCGGTTTCCGGTAATCCCGAGTTCCTTCTTCGTATCGTAAGGGGTCGTCGTCCAGGTAAAGCCCAATCCCGTACGCGTTGCCTTCTTGATGTCGAATGTATTTTCGAGGTTATCCGCTTCCGCAAGCACGTAATCGGAGTTCTGCGTTCCGAGCGCACGCACGGGATAATCGTTACCCGCGTCCGTCTGACGGTAGTCATGCTCGGCATCGTACACGATAATTCCGCAACTGTCGCCCGCGATCAGTCCGAGTTCTTCGTTCGTAAACGCGCCGCGCACCTGCTTGGTTCCGTCATACGTGAAGTCGTTCTCTTCCCAATCGATTTTGATTTCTTTGGGCAGAATCTTGAATTCTTTGCTTTCGTTGGTCGCTTCTCCGCTTACCACCATATAATTGGGATTGGAAAGCGTAATCTCCTTCACCTTCGCGGTATACGTGCCCGCGTGAATTCCGCCCGTCGTTTCCGCCGTGAACGCCGCGTCGCCGTTTACGAGGTTGTTTACCGTCGCAACGGGAGACTGCTCCGTCTTGTCGTAAACATATTCGTCCGCGTAAGTCCATTCGAAGGTCGCGGGACGGGGCGTGATCGATACTTCGAGTTCCAGACCGTTGATCGCCGCGTAGTTTTCGCCTTCGGGAACCGTAACGAGCACTTTTGCCGTACCCACGTGAATCGGGATCAGCGACGCGCCATCGTCGGATATCTTCGCCTTTCCGTCCGCCTCGTCGGCGGGGTTCGATATGCCGAAGGTAACCGCCGCATTTTCCGTATTTCCGTTAAGTTCGAGTTTCAGTTCTTCGCCGTAAACGACCGTCTTGTTCACGAGCGAAAGATCGAGATCGCCGAGTTCGATGACGAACTCCCGTACGACCGTTGCGGCGTACGTATTCATGGTTTCCGCAATCGTCGCGGTGATTTTTACTTTTCCGACGTGCTCGGGAATGAGCTCGTCGCCGTCGAGCCGCGCCTTGCCCTGATCCCCGTCGATCAGTTCGATGGTATAAGTGACGTCTCCGCCGCCCACGTTGTTCTCAACCCGCAACGTAACGTTTACGCCGTATTTCGTAGATTCGGGCAAGATGGCAAGGTCTTTCATGGTAGCCATCTCGATTTCGAATCCGCAAGTAAACGACTTGTCATCCGCCAGCTTATAATTGGGATTCGTCACGCCCGAAGCCGTCGCCGTGTAGACGCCCGCGTTCACTTGCTTGCCCGAAACGGTAACGACGCACGTTTCGCCCGCTACGCCGCACAACTGATCCTCGGGCACCGTAGCGTCCGGTCCCTGCTCGTTGCCGTTGAAGGTGAACTTCGTCTGTTCGCTCCACTTGATTTCGGTAATCGTCTTGGGCGAAATATCGAAAGTCGTCGAGAGATCGGTGCCGTCCGTCAGGGTATAGTTGTCGTTGTCGAGTCCGGTTGCCGTCGCCGTAAGTCCGGTTCCGGCGTTCGTCTTGCCCTCCACCGTAACGTTGACGACGTCGCCGTCCACGAGGTTGGAAACCTTAGCTTGAGGCGCCTGTTCCTTGCCGTTGTAAACGTAGCCGTTTTCCGCAAAGCTCCATTCGAGCGCCACGGCAAGCTTCGCGATTTCGATTTCCTTGGTTATGGTAATCGCTTCGTAGTTTTCGGTAGCGGCGATTTCCGCCTTCACGGTGACTTTTCCCGCC
The DNA here is from genome assembly GCA_021768985.1 of Bacillota bacterium. Lineage (GTDB taxonomy): Bacteria > Bacillota > Clostridia > Christensenellales > Borkfalkiaceae > Gallimonas. The sequence goes on along the minus strand of JAETTR010000031.1, from coordinate 5,398 downwards.
TTCTTCGCGAGATAGGTCGCCGCGCCCGTGTTGTCATCCTGCGATACGAGTACCGCTTTGCCTGTGCCGTCCGTAATCGTGAATTTGACGGGTTGATTTTCCACATTGCCCGATACGCCGACCAGGAACTGACTGCCGTAGACCGGGTTCATTTCGGTAAATTCGAGCGGAAGAACGCCCTTCTGAATGAGGATATCCGCTTCGGCAGTCGCGCCGTAGGTATTGCGCGTTTCCGCTACGGTTGCGCGTACCCGAACGGTACCCGCCTTCTTGGGCGAAAGCACGCTGCCCAGAATGCTTGCGAGATCGACGCTCGTGCTCGTCGTTTCATCGTCGCCCGAGCCCTCCACAAATACGTAAGAGACGTCGCCGCCGCCCGTGTTGCCGCTTACGGCGAGCTGTAAATTTTTGCCGAGCGTCGCGCTCGTCGTCGTGATCTGAATGTTGATCTGCGCGCGGTTGATCGTGAAGGACTGACGGACTTTGTTCACGTCCGAGCCGTCCTCGCTGATTTCGTTTACGATACGGTAGTTCCCCGCGCTTGCGCCCGTGAAGCCGGTCGCGGTGGCGGTATAATTGCCTGCGTTGATCTCTCCGCCCGAAACGGTTACCGCGAGATCGTCGCCCGCGACGATGTTCTGCACCGTAGCGGTCGGCGTCTTGGTCGTGCCGTCGTACGTAAAGTCGGTGTTCGTCCAGCTAAACTTTGCGATTCTCTGCGCGACCTGAACGTCGATTTCCTTGGTCGTGGCGAGATAGTTCGCCGTCGCCGCAACCGTGACGCGGATCTTGACCGTGCCCGCCTTCCCGGGGGTAAACGTATTGCCCGAGAAGGAGCCCGCGTTCGATTCGGCAACCGTAAACGTAACCGCGCCGTTTTCGGGATTGCCTGACAGCGTAAGCGCGACGGGCGTGCCGTACACGATATCCGTTTCATCGATTTCGAGCGGCATTTCCGCCTTGACGATTTCGAACGACGTGGTCAGATTGCTTGCGCCGGTAATCGTGTAATTGTCGTTGTCGACGCCGGTCACCGTGGCGGTATACTTGCCTACGTTCACGCCCGTGCCGCTGAAAATCAGGTTGCACGTATCCCCGTCCACAAGGTTGAGGATCTTCGCGATCGGTCCCTGCACCTGCCCGTTGTAGGGCAAGACGGTCTGCGTCCATTCGATTTCGACGACGCGCTGTTTGATTGCGAACGGCTTCTTCAGATCCTTGCCGTTTTCAATCGTATAGTTCGGATTCTCCACGCCCGTGACGACCGCGATCCAGCTGTCGCCCGCGGGAACCTTGCCCGAAACGATTACCTTACAGGTATCCTTGGTGCCGTCCGCGCGGGTCGCGAGATTGGAAACCTTCGCTTCGGGCGCCTGTTCCTGACCGTTGTAAATCAGTTCGGAATCGACCCATTCGATGGAAGCGGGGCGCGGGTAAATCTTATAACCCTTGGTGAGATTCGTACCGCCCTCCACGGTATAGTTCTTATTCGAAACGTCCGTCGCCGTAGCGAACGCCGCATCGGTCGCATCGATCTCGCCCTTTACCGTGACGGTAAACGGACTATCGCCGTTCACAAGGTTCTTCACCGTCGCCTTGGGCGCCTGTTCCAGACCGTTGTAGACGAAATCGACTTCTTCCCAATCGAGATCGACGGCAAGACGATCGATCGTAATCGCGATCTTCTCCGTTTTGCCCTGGAAATTCTGCGTTTTTTCCGTGGTAACGATTACGTATACGACGCCCGCCTGCGTGGGCGTTAAAACGTCGAGCGTAATCGTCGCGTTGCCCGTTGCCGAAGCGTCGCTTGCGATCGCGTAAACCGCCGAACCGACGATTCCCGTGATGTCCGTCGTGCCGTCCTTCAGATCGGCGGAAGCGGAGAACACGAGTTTGAGATCGGTTCCGTAAACGGTGTTCTTTTCGGTAAGGTCGAGCGTAACGGGTGCGCGCCTGATCATGAAGGGCTCTTCCGTGTCCTCTACTTTCACGGGCGCGTATTCCGTTTTCATAACGGGATTTCCGTCGCCATCGGTTACGGGATCGCCGTTTTCGTCAATCTCGGGCGTTTCGATCGTCGCCATCACCACGTTCAGATCTTCATCGTACTTGTTGAGCGTGTAGTTGGGATTGGAGAGCGCGAACGCCGTTGCGATATACTCGCCGTTCAGCGAAAGCTCGCCGTTTTCCGCCTCGTCGAAGCCGCCCGCGTTGATCTGCTTGCCGACAACCGTCACCGAACAGGAATCTCCTGCAACGAGGTTGGTCACTTCCGCCGTGGGAATCTGTTCGCCGCCGTTATAAACGAGCGTCGTGGTGTCGCTCCATCTGAGTTCGACCGACTTGGGTACGATCGTATAGTTCGTGGAAAGCGTTTTCAGATATTCCGCGTCGGAGGAATCAATGGTATAGTTCTTGTTGCCGAGTCCCGTTACCATGGCGACAAGGCTTTCGCCCGCGTCCTTGGTGCCGAGCACGTATACTTCGCATTCCTCTTTCTCCGTTTCGCCAACGCGGATTACCGCGTTCGCTACGGTCGCTTCGGGATACTGCACGCTTCCGTTGTATTCGAATTTCTTCTTTTCGCCCCACGCGATCTGCGCAAGCAGCGGGGTAATTTCGTAATCCTTGGTCGGATTCACGGCGTTTTCGAGCGTATAGTTGGGATTTTCCGAACCGTCCTGATTCAGTATGGACTTCGGCTTCGCCGTATGGGTGCCCGCGTCGATCCCTCCGTCTTCAAGCTCGATCGTAAGATCATCGTCGAATACCGTCTTAACGGCGCGCACTTCGGGATTGTGCCGCTGACCGTCGTAAACCACGCTCATCGACGCGTCGTTATCCCAAAGAATCGTACCGTCGTCCTGCTTCACGCCCCATTCGAGTTCTACGGGGCGGGGCGAAATTTCGATTTCGACTTTCAGTTCTCCCGCCTTAAAGTTGTGCGTTTCCGCGGCGTGAATCACAACGGTCACTTTGCCGACGTGTTTCGGAATCAGCACGCCCGTGTTCTCGTCGATTTCCGCTTCGCCCGAAGTGCCGCCCACCTTGTTTTCCACCGAGAACGTAAGTACGCCCCAGCCCGTCTGCCCATCGGCAACGCACTCGTCACGTTCCTCGTTCAGACCGTCGCCGTTGCCGCTCACTTTGCTCTTCAGCTCTACCGACGTACCGTAAACGAACTGCACGCCGTCCGGATCGAACGTGAGATCCATGTCGTCTTTCTCGATCGTAATCGTAACGGGATCGCTATCCTTCGCATTAAAGTTTCTCGTCTGCGCGACCGAAGCGACAACGCTGACCGTGCCCTTGTGCGTGGGCAACAGCGTGGAACCGTTCACGGTACCGCGGCCGTAATCCGCACCGTCCGTGGGGGTATAAGTCACCGAATACTTCGAATCCGCTTGCGCCCGACTCGTCACGTCCGTCGTCTCAAGTTCGCCCGACGCGTTCTTCATTTGCGCTTCGATTTCTACGGAGAGCGCGTAATCCTGTTTATAAACCGCGTTTCCCGTGATCGGGATATCCACGTCGATATCCGCGCGATTGATGCGGAACTGCACTACGGCGCCCGTGGAGCCCGTAAGCGTATAATTTTTGCTCACCGCGCCGTTGTTGCCGTAAATCGCTTCGATGTACGCTTCGTAGAAGAACAGCTCGGGTTCGGAAGGATTATCCGATTCGTTCGCGTCCGTTTTGCCGCCCGATACCTTGAAGGTGAGCTTATCGCCTGCTACGATATTTCCGATCTTCTCCAATACGAGGGTAGGCGTATGCTCCGACCCGTCGTAAGTGAATTCGGGGTATCCGTTTTCACCCGCTTCCCACGCTTCGGAGAAATCGAGCGTACGGGGCGTAATTTCCAGACTGACGCGCGTATCCGCGGAAGTCGCCTTGTAGTTTCTCGTTTCGGCAATGTCCAGATAGACGTATACGAAACCTACGCCCTTTCCGGTGAGCATACCTGCTAATTTCGCCGCATCATCTTTCCACGCCGCGCTTCCTATACTCGAACCTGGAACGCCGACAACATTTCCGAACGTAATCGCGCCCGCATCGGTGATTTCGTTGCCGTCCTCGCCGATATAGGTATCCTTATAGCCGTCGAGAATGGTTTTCAAATCGACGGTGTCGCCGTAGGTGAGCCCCTTCCCGAAGGAAAGCTTGTAAGTCGCCTGCCCGATCGTAATTTCGTCGTCGAGCGAAGCGGCAAAGTAGTTGCGCGTTTCCGCGATCTCGATGCCGACCTTCTGCATACCGGTACGGAGGGGCGAGAACACCTCGTTATGAGTGCCCGAGAGCTCCGCTCTTCCGATGTTGCCCGCGGCGTAATCGCCCGCAAGAAGGGAATAGGTCACCTCGCCCTCGCCGTAATTTTTGAGCACGGAGAGCGTGAGATCTGTTTTATAGGTTGCGGTATGATCTTTCAGCTCGATCTCTTCGAGTTTGGCTTGCGTGATCGTAAACGCTGCTTCAATGTGCTTGCACTTGCCCGCCGCGACGCAATCGGCGTCCTCGCAACCCTTCAAGGTATAATCGGAATTTCCGAGGGTCATTGCACTCGCCACGTAGAATGGCGTTTTTTCGCCGTTCGAGAATTTGCCCGTCGGATCGCACGCGTCCGTCTTGGCGCTCTCCGCCGTAAGCGTTACGGAACAGATATCCTTCTCGGTCGAATCGTCCGGCGTTACCAGATTGGTTACGCGCGCAACGGGAACCTGCGGCGTATTGCGCAGATATACGAAGGTCAGCTTGCTGTTTTCGTCGGAAATGCCGTCGGCAAGCGTATACCAAGGTTCGGTATCTTCGCCCTCTTTATTCGTGCTCCATTCGAGCTCGACAAGACGGGGCGCCAGTACGCCCGCCACCATAAACGTCGCCGTCGTACCCGTAACGCCTTTCCCGCCGTCTTTCCAGCAGTACTCGTCGATGGGCGTAAAGTCGATCGGATACGTCATCGCATGAATCGCTACGAACTCGTACACTTCGTGACGGACTTCCTGCCCGTCTTTATCAATGTCGATATCCCAGAGCGGCGCGCCCATTTCATCCTTGGAACGGACGATGTCGAATCCGCTGATGCCGCTGACCGTAAAGCTCCAATTGGCAACGCCGTCCGCGCCCGCCGAGGACGAAGAGACAATCGTTGCGGAAGGCGCGCCGGAAATCGCCGCGTAGGCGACCTTCATCTTGTCGGGGATAAAGCCCGTAACGACGGCATGCGCGTGCCCGTCGTACTTGAACGGTTTTTCGAGCGCCTTGGGGGTGTTGACGGGAATACCTACGGTAACCTCGGCGTCCTCGGGCACTTCGGCGGAGGTCATGGCGATCTCATAATTGAAACGGTAGCCGTTGTCCTGCGTCATGTTCGTAAAGAAGTAACTGCCCGCGGCGATCG
>JAETTR010000030.1 GCA_021768985.1 Bacillota bacterium | reverse complement strand
ATCGTCGCGGGCGGAGATTGCTTGGGCGCGGTCGTATTGCTTTCGCGCGAGGAAGGGGCGATTCTGGAAGCGGCTTCCGTAAAGCTTGCCCGTCTGACCGCGGATATCATTGCGAATCAGTTCGAATAAAGGTTCACGACTTTTCTTTCGAGCTGATGAAAGAAAAGTCGTGATTTGAGGAAAACCACGATATCTTCGCACTTCGTGCTACGATTCGAGTATTTTCCTCTGCGGCGCGCCTTTCAGGGCTCACGATTTATGCGCGCCGCATTCACCTTTCTCAAAGCCGTAAGGGAAACGGCTTTTCGGTCAGCGTTTGCAACTGATATGTTGCAAACGCCACTTCGGACAAACACAACAACACACCGTGTTGTTGTGAGAATTTTGCCCTCAGCCTTTGAAAGCCGTAAGCATACGGCAAATTGTGTCCCACAGCGGAGGGCAACCCTCCTCGTGGGCTATGACTAAAACACGAAAATTCTTTGCGGAGCGAGCGAAGAATTTCGTGCATACATGAAACATAAATCTTACTTAAAAAGCGTCGCGGTGATCTCGCTCGGCGGCTTCGCCGCAAAGGGAATCGGCGCGTTATACCGCATTCCCCTCGTGGGAATGCTCGGCGGATACGGCATGGGCTTGTACCAGATGGCGTATCCCCTGTTCTGCGTTTTGCTTACCTTTTCGTCGGCGGGAATTCCGTCGGCGTTTTCCCGCACGATCGCGCGCGAAACGGCAAAGGGGATCCGCACTTCGGACACGGTCAGAACCGCGCTCTCGCTCTTTGCTCTGCTCGGCTTGTGCGGTTCGGCGCTCATGTGTCTGTGCGCTTCGCAGATGAGCGCCTTGCAGGGCGACGGCAATCTCACGCAGTGCTATTTCGCGCTTGCGCCGTCCGTGTTCTTCGTCGCGTTGATCGCGGTCTTGCGCGGGTACTTTCAGGGGAAGAACGACATGGCGCCTACCGCCGCGTCCGAAATCGTCGAACAGCTCGTCAAGGCGGGCGCGGGGCTCTTCTTTGCATACCGGTACGCGGACATGCCTGCTCGCGCCGTCGCCGGTACGCTCGCGGCGGTAACCATGTCCGAGGTATGCGCCTTCGCGTATCTCTTCATGCGGTACCGCGCGGAGCCCCGCAGAGGATGTCTGGCGGCGAGAAAAACGGGCGGCGCGGAGATTCTGTTTTCCGCGGTTCCCGTCATGGCGGCTTCGGCGCTGTTGCCCCTCTCGCAGACGCTGGACAGCGTGATTATCGTGCGCCTGCTCTCCCGCTATACAACCCGCGCCGTGTCGCTGTACGGGCTGTATTCGGGCGGCGCGGTTTCCCTCGTTTCCCTGCCCGCTTCGGTGTGCTACGGACTCGCGGCGGCGAGCGTGCCCGCCGTGTCCGCGTGCTTTGCCAAGGGGGAAGAGGAAGAGGGCAGAACGCGCGCGCTGTACGCGCTCGGACTGACCCTGTTGCTGTCGTTGCCCGCGGCGGTCGGAATCTTCGCGCTCGCCCGCCCCGCCGTACACATTCTCTACGGCGGGCTATCGCCCGAGGACGCCGAAACCCTCGTCGGGCTCGTGCGGCTCTCTTCGGTGTCCGCGGCGACCCTTGCGGGGGTGGACACCCTCGCCGCCTGTTTGACGGGCATGGGCAGGGCAAAGTACGCCGCGCGGAACATGCTGCTCGCCGTGCTTGTAAAATTCGCGTTGCAATGGACGCTGATCTCCAATCCCGCCATATCGGTGAGCGGCGCGGCAATCGCTTCCAACGCCTGTTATCTGGTTGCTTTTTTTCTCGATTTGCTGTATACTTTCAAGAAAAAGGTCGGAAGGAAACAATATGGTTACGGTCGTTGGCTTAGGGGTAGAACCGCAAGATATCAGCGCGGCGGCAATCGCTGCGATCAAAAATGCGGATAAAGTGATTTTGCGCTCGAAATTTCTTGCCGGCGCGGAGGAAGTAAAGAAATATAAGGCGGACTTCGAAACGTTCGACGATCTGTACGAAAGCAGTCGTACCTACGAAGCGCTGACCGATAAAATCGTGCGCGCCCTGAAAAAGCAGTCGAAGGGGATCAACCTGTGCTATTGCGTGGACGGGAGCGCGTCGGAGGACCGCGCCGCCATGCGGATCAGACGGGAATGCAAAGAGGTCGTTCTGGTCGAGGGCGTTTCGTTCGGAGCGACCGCCGCCGCAAAGGCGGGGCTGTGCTGCGCCTATCAGAGCGTTTCGGTGTTCGACGCGTTCCACGTCAAACTAACCCTTCCGCTCGTCGTGTACAACGTGCTCGGGCAGGATCGGGCGGCGGATTTGAAACTTCTGCTTACCGAGAAGTTCGGCGACGAGGCGCCCGCGGCGTACGTTTGCGGGAACGAGGTATTGCGAATGCCCTTGTACGAGATCGACCGTCAGTCCCGATATGCGGCGGAAACGGCGATCGTCGTATACGACGCGCCCTTGCTCGAACGTAAGCGGTTCGATCTCGACGATTTAATGGAGATTCTGCGCCGTCTGCGCGCGCCCGACGGGTGTCCGTGGGATAGAGTGCAGACGCACGAGAGCATTCGCATTAACGCGATCGAAGAGGCGTACGAACTGGTGGACGCGATCGATTGCGACGATCCCGATAAAATGCGGGAAGAGGCGGGCGACATCGTGATGCAGGCGTCGTTTCACGCGCTGATTGAAGAGGAACGCGGCAACTTCGATATGACGGACGTGATCACCGAGGTCTGCGAAAAGCTCATCACCCGCCACACGCACGTGTTCGGGCAGGACAAGGCGGCGGACGACAAGGGCGCGCTCACCGTTTGGGAAAAGAACAAGATGACGGAGAAGGGGCAAAAGACTTTTTCCGACGCGGTGAACGACGTGCCGCAATGCTTCCCCGCGTTACTCCGCGCGCAGAAGATTTGCAAACGCATGGCGAAAGGGGGCTGGAATTTCAGCAGCTTCGACGCCAACGAAGCTAAGCTGCGCGAGGAGGTTGCGGAACTGCGCGCGGCGTACGAATCGGGCGATCGGGATAAGATTGCGGAGGAACTCGGCGACGTGTTGATGGTCGCCGCGCATCTGGGCAGGCTGGTCGGCGCGGATTGCGAGCAGGCGCTTCTGGATACAGTGAAAAAGAACGCCGCGCGGTATACGGAGTGGGAGCGGCTCGTGCTTGCGGACGGCAAGGATCCGACCGCGCTGTCGGACGAGGAATGGCTTACATACTACAAAAAGGCGAAAGAGAATGTTTCCGTCCGTTGAGATCGCGGGCATGGTATGCCCGAACAACGTATTTCTCGCGCCGCTTGCCGGTTACACCAACTATCCCTTCCGCGAGCTCTGCCGCGGGCTGGGCGCGGGTCTGACCTTTACGGAGATGGTCAGCTGTAAGGGGCTCGCCTACGGGAGCGAGGAGACGAAGAAACTGTTGTATTGCGGAAGCGAGTCGCCCAAGGCGGCGCAGATCTTCGGGAACGATCCCGATATCATGCGTGCGGCGTGCGAGAGCGAGGCGCTCGCGCCCTTCGATCTGATCGATATCAACATGGGGTGCCCCATGCCGAAAATCGTGCGCAACGGCGAGGGAAACGCGCTCATGGAAAACTTGCCGCTTGCCGAAAAAGTGATCGCCGCGTGCGTTAAAAGCGGGAAGCGGATTTCCGTAAAATTCCGCACAGGCGTTACGGAGGAGAAGAAAACGGCGGCGGAATTTGCGCGGTTGTGCGAAGGGGCGGGTGCGTGCATGATTACGGTGCACGGCAGAACGCGGGAAAAAATTTACGCGGGCGCGCCCGATTACGCCGAGATCGCCGCGGCGAAGAACGCGGTTCGGATACCCGTAATCGCAAACGGCGGAATCTGGTCGAAAAAGGATGCGGAAAAAGCGATTGCCCGCACGGGCGCGGACGGGGTAATGATCGCGCGCGCGGCGCTCTATCGCCCGCAGGTGTTTTCGGAGTTTACGGGAATCGAGCCGCCGCCCGTGCGGGAGCTGTTTTTGAAGCAGTTAAAAGAAACGCGGGAACTGTACGGCGAACGGTTCGCGTGCGTGTTTATGCGCAAAATGGCGGCGTTCTATATCAAAGGGAAGCCGTGCGCGGCGGAATATAAGCGCAGGTTGTTTTCCGCGGAGACGACGGAGGAGGTGGAGGCGCTTGCCCGGGTCGTATTTTCGGAATAACACGCGGTGCGCATTGCCGTTTAAAACGGCGGCACGGCGTTTCGGTATGACAAGACAAAGAAAGGGTTCGGAAGGCGCGTAGGGCAAAATACGCGCCTTTTTTGCGTATTTGCGGAAAATTCCGAAAAACCGACCGAAAATTTGCTGTACAAGTTTTGTAAAAAGTGCTATACTAACGGTAATATAAATTGTGAACGCGCGCATACGCGTACGTACGCGTATGCGCGGAAACGGAATTCGGCGAACCCTTCGCCCGCTTGCGGGTTTGAGATAACGCGAAAGGGTTTTCCTCAAATCACAAAATTTCTTTTGTCAGCTCGAAAGAAAATTCGTGAATCAAAAAAGGAGTGTGGAAATGGCAGAAAAAGTAGAAGGAGCTTACGGCGCCGAACAAATTCAGGTGCTCGACGGGCTCGAGCATATCCGCAAGCGCCCCGGTATGTATATCAGCTCTACCGACGAGCGCGGACTTCACCACCTCGTAAGCGAAGTCGTCGACAACTCGATCGACGAAGCGCTCGCGGGGTATTGCACGCAAGTGGACGTTACGGTGAACGCCGACGGGTCGTGCACGATCGAGGACAACGGACGGGGCATTCCCACCGCGATCCACCCCAAAGAGGGAATTTCGACCGTAGAAGTCGTGTTTACCAAAGTCAACGCGGGCGGCAAGTTCGGCGGCGATTCGGGCTACAAGGTTTCGAGCGGTCTGCACGGCGTGGGCGTTAAGGCGGTCAACGCGCTCTCCGAATGGCTGGAAGCGGAGGTCTGCCAGAACGGACATATCTACAAACAGGTTTACAACCGCGGCGTGCCCCAGCGCGCGTTGCAGGTGATCGGCGATACCGACAAGACGGGCACGAAGGTTACCTTCTTCCCCGACGCCGAAATTTTCGAAACGATCGTCTTTAAATATGAAACGCTGAAAGTGCGGTTAAAGGAGCTCGCCTTCCTCAACAAGGGGCTGACGATCACGCTGACCGACAAGCGCGGCGAGACGGAGCGTTCGGATAAATTCTGCTATCAGGGCGGAATCCGCGAGCTCGTGGAGGAGATCAACAAGGGCAACAACGTGCTCTTCTCCGAACCGCTGTACTTCGAGGCGCAGGAAGGCACGACCGTGTGCGAAATCGCCATGCAGTACAACGAGGGCTACAACGAGGTCATCTATTCCTATGCGAACAACGTCAACACGATCGACGGCGGCACCCATATCGACGGGCTGAAGCTCGCGCTTACCAAGGTCATCAACGACGCGGGCAAGCGGCTGAACGTGTTGAAGGACAGCGACCGTCTGACGGGCGAGGACGTGCGCGAGGGCATTACCGCCGTCGTTTCCGTCAAGCTCGAAAACGCGCAGTTCGAATCGCAGACCAAGGATAAACTGAACAACAGCTTTATCCGTCCTTTCGTGAGCAAGTGCGTGGCGGATAAGTTCGGCACCTATATGGAGGAACACCCCGCCGAGGCGCGCGAGCTGGTGCTCCGCTGCATCACGGCGCAGAAGGCGCGCGACGCGGCGAGAAACGCCCGCGAGCTGACCCGCCGTAAGGGCGTGCTCGAAAGCACGACCCTCCCCGGCAAGCTTGCCGACTGTTCGGATAAGCGCCCCGAGCTCTGCGAGATCTATATCGTAGAGGGCGACTCGGCGGGCGGCACGGCGAAGCAGGGTCGGGACCGCAGATTCCAGGCGATCCTGCCCCTCCGCGGTAAAATCCTGAACGTGGAAAAGGTGCGTTTGAACCGCGTGCTCGAAAACGCGGAAATCAAGGCGATGATCACGGCGTTCGGGTGCGGAATTCTGGACGACTTCGACGAGAGCAAGCTCCGCTACGACCGCATCATCTCCATGACGGATGCCGACGTGGACGGCGCGCATATCCGTATTCTGCTCCTGACCTTCCTGTTCCGCTATATGCGTCCGCTGATCGAGCACGGGCACGTGTATTCCGCCATGCCCCCGCTCTACAAGGCGAGCGTGAAGGGCAAGGAGGACGTGTATCTGTACTCGGAAGAGGAAAAGACGGCTTACGACGCCGAGAACAACAACAAAGTCGAATATCAGCGGTACAAGGGTCTGGGCGAAATGAGTACCGAACAGCTCTGGGATACGACCATGAACCCCACGACCCGCACGCTCGTGAAGGTGAGCATGAAGGACGCGATCGAAGCGGACAAAATGTTCACGATTCTCATGGGCGACAGCCCTGCGCTCCGTCGTCAGTTTATCGAAGAGAATGCGACGCTGGTAAAAGATCTTGACATTTAGTTCACGAATTTCTTTTTTGCAAAAGAAATTCCGCGAGAGATACGGGTTGACCGAAACAAACACGAAAATGAAATAAGGAGGGGAAAGCCCCTTGGCTAAAAAAGAAACGAGCCCCGAGCTCACCGAAGAATTTAAAAAGACGCTCGCCATGACGAAGATCCTCGACGTAGAGGTGGACGACGAGCTGAAAAAGTCGTTTATCGCCTATGCAATGGCGGTAAACAAATCGCGCGCCATTCCCGACGTGCGCGACGGTCTGAAACCGGTGCACCGCAGAATTTTATTCGCCATGCACGAAATGGGTCTGTACAACGATAAGGCGTACCGGAAGTGCGCCCGTATCGTCGGCGACGTGCTCGGTAAATTCCACCCGCACGGCGACAGCTCGGTATACGACGCGCTCGTCCGTCTCGCGCAGGATTTCTCGATCAACTTCCCGCTCGTGGACGGGCACGGAAACTTCGGTTCGGTGGACGGCGATCCCCCCGCGGCAATGCGTTATACCGAAGCCCGTCTTTCCAAGCTCGCGGCGGAAATGCTGCGCGACCTCGACAAAGAGACGGTGGATTTCTTCCCCAACTTCGACGGCAACGAAATGGAGCCCGCGGTGCTCACCGCCCGCTTCCCCAACCTGCTAGTCAACGGTTCGGACGGAATCGCCGTGGGTATGGCGACGAACATTCCGCCCCACAACCTCGCGGAGGTTATCGACGGCACGATCGCCATGATCGACAACCCCGAAATTTCGGTCGAAGAGCTCATGAATTATATCCCTTCCCCCGATTTTCCCACGGGGGGAATCATCATGGGCAGAAGCGGAATCCGCAAGGCGTACCGCACGGGCCAGGGGAGCATCGTCATCCGCTCGAAATGCGAAATCGAAGAGCACGGCACGGGCGCGAACGTACGCTCCCGCATCGTGGTCACCGAGATTCCCTATCAGGTGAACAAAGCGCAGCTCATCGAGACCATCGCGAACATGGTACGGGACAAACGGCTCGAAGGCATTTCGGATATCCGCGAAGAGTCGGGCAGAGACGGTATGCGCATAGTCATCGAATGCAAGAAGGACGCGAACGCGCAGGTCGTTCTGAACTCCCTCTACAAGCACACCAATTTGCAGATTTCCGACGGCATTATCCTGCTTGCGCTCGTCGAAAACGGCACCGAACCCAAGGTGCTCAACCTGCGCGAAATCCTCTCCTATTACCTCGCGCACCAGAAGGAAGTCATCGTCAGAAGAACGCGTTACGACCTCGCCAAAACGGAGGAGCGCGCGCACATCATCGAGGGCTTGGTGCTCGCGCTTGCGAACGTGGACGAGGTGATCCGCATCATCAAATCTTCGAAGGATAAGTACGACGCGACCGACAAGCTCACGCAGGCGTTCGAGCTCTCGGAAAAACAGGCGAACGCCATTCTGGAAATGCGCCTGCAACGACTCACTTCCCTCGAAGTGGAGAAGCTGAAGGACGAGCTCGACGCGCTCCACGCGACGATCGCGGATTTGAAGGATATTCTCGCGAACGAACCCCGCGTGCTTTCCATCATCCGCAACGATTTAATGACGATCAAGGCGAAATACCCCTCCGAGCGCAAGACGGAAATTTCCGTGGACTACGGCGCGATCGAGGACGAGGACCTGATCGACGAAGAGGACGTCGTCATTTCCATGACGCACGGCGGCTATATCAAGCGCATTCCCGTCGCCGAGTACCGCGCGCAGAACCGCGGCGGCGTGGGCATTACGGCGCACCGCCCCAAGGAGGACGATTTCGTCGAGCAGATGTTCGTGTGCTCCACGCACAAGCCTATTCTGCTCTTCTCGAACTTCGGGAAAGTATACTCCATCAAGGGGTACGAGATTCCCGAGGCGAACCGCACGGCGCGCGGGCGCGCGATCGTGAATATCGTACAGTTGAGCGCGGGCGAGAAGATCGCGACCATTCTGCCCGTACTCGAAAACGGAAGCGGGTATCTTGTCATGGCGACCAAGAACGGGCTCGTGAAAAAGACCGCCACGAGCGAGTTCGACCACATTTTGCGCAGCGGAAAAATCGCGATCAAGATCGTGGAAGGCGACGAGCTGATTTCCGTGCAGTTCGCGACCGACGGCGACGAGCTGATCGTGGCGAGCCGTTCGGGCAAGTGCATTCGCTTTAAGGAGAGCGATGCCCGTCCGATGGGGCGCGACACCATGGGCGTGCGCGCCATGAACCTTTCGAAGGGCGACGAGGTGGTGGATATGCTCGTCCTGCGCGAAGGGTACGACGTTCTCACCGTGTCCGAAAACGGCTACGGCAAGCGCACCGACCCCGTCGATTACCGCTTGCAGTCCCGCGGCGGCAAGGGCATCAAGGCGGGCGTGTTCAACGAAAAGACGGGTAAGCTCGTGAACATGAAGCTCGTGAACGACGAGCTCGACGTCATGCTCGTCACCTCGGCGGGAATTATTATCCGTATGCACGCGGAGGATATTTCGCACATCGGCAGAAACACGCGCGGCGTGCGCCTGATGAACGTGCGCGGCGGCGCGGTGGCAACGGTTGCCGTCACCGAAAAGGACGAAGAGGCGGAGACGATCGCGCCCGAGGAAACGGCGGCGGATCTGAGTCCGGAGGAGCTTGCGGAGGGCGCCGAGCCCGAGGATACGGCGACCGAAACGGCGTCGACCGACGGAGAAGAATAAGATAAAAACGTGCGCCGCGGCTTTCGGAAAGAAAGCCGCGGCGTTTTCGTTCGGTTGACAAGCGAAGTCCGATCGGTTATAAAAATTATTTTGCCCGCAAATAATTTACTTTTTGTTGCGGATAGGGTATAATCATACGAGAGGTAAAACATGGAAAAGAAAAAGTACTATATCACCACGCCGATCTATTATCCCAGCGGGAACTGGCATATCGGGCACTGCTATACGACGGTCATCTGCGACGCGCTCGCCCGATTCCATAAAATGCTCGGCGAAGAGGTGTTCTTTCTGACAGGCACCGACGAGCACGGACAAAAGATCGAAAAGGCGGCGAAGAGCCGCGGGGTCACGCCCATGCAGTTCATCGATCCGCTCGTCGCCGAAATGAAGGATATGTGGCGGTTGCTCGATATCTCGTACGACCGTTTCCTGCGCACGACGGACGCGGACCACGTCGCCTGCGTGCAGAAGATCTACGAAAAGCTCTACGAAAGCGGGGATCTGTACAAGGCGGAATACAGCGGTTGGTACTGCACCCCGTGCGAGAGCATGTGGACGGAAGCCCAGCTGAAAGGGGGCAAGTGCCCCGACTGCGGGCGGGAGGTGACCCTTCAGAAGGAGGAGAGCTATTTCTTCCGCTTGAGCAAATACGCGCCCCGCATTTTAAAGCTGTACGAGGACAACCCCGAATTTTTACAGCCCAAGTCGCGCGTGAACGAAATGGTGAACAATTTCTTAAAGCCCGGTTTGCAGGACCTCTCTGTTTCCCGTACCACGGTCAAGTGGGGGGTTCCGCTTCCCTTCGATCCCAAGCACTACGCGTACGTGTGGATCGACGCGCTCTCCAACTATATTTCCGCGCTCGGCTATCTGAGCGAGGACGACAGCCTGTTCCGCAAATTCTGGGAAGCCGATCTGCACATGGTCGGAAAGGAGATCGTGCGCTTCCACGCCATCATCTGGCCCGCGATTTTAATGGCGCTCGGGCTTCCCGTGCCGAAGCAGGTGTAC
>JAETTR010000029.1 GCA_021768985.1 Bacillota bacterium | reverse complement strand
CGCCGATCGTCTCGATTCCGCGCCCGAGGGATACCTCGTCGAGCGCCTTGCACCCTTCGAACGCGCTCTTGCCGATCGAAGTCGTGCGGTCGGGAATCGTCACTTCTTTCAATTTCGTACAGTTTGCAAACGCGCCCGTTCCGATCGTTTCCAGCTGTCCGCCGAATTCCGCTTTGGTAATCGAAGTACAGCCGTAAAACGCGTTTTCGCCGATGCTTTGCAGGTTGCTTCCGAACGTAACCGAAGAAATCGCCGTACAGCCCGTGAACGCAGACGTGCCGATGCTTTCCACGCCGTTCGGGATCGTCAGTTCCGTTAAACCGTTGCAATCGCCGAACGCGAAATCGGGAATCGTTTTCAACGCGCCGCTCAACTTGATTCCCGTAATTTTACGGCAGTAGTTGAACGCACCCGAACCGAGCTCCGCAACGCCCGCGGGAAGCACGATCTCCCCTGTCAGATTACGGCAACTCGAAAACGCGCTCGCGCCGATCGAGGTCAAGCCCTCTGAAAAGACGATCCGTTCGATGGAAGAGTTGGAAAACGCCATGGAGCCGATTCTGACGATATTCTTGCCGAGCGTCACGCTCCTGATCGCGCTCTTGTTGGCGAACGCTTTGTCGCCGATCCCCGTTACGGGTTTCCCGCGGTAGACCTCGGGAATGACGATATCCCCCTCGAGCGAGCCGAGCCCCGTGACGTCGTACTCCGATCGGTTGCGCAAAGAAAACGTGAAACCGGGCTCCGTCTCTCTCGTAAAGGAGATGCGCTCCGACCAACCCGAATCGCGGTTGTTTTCCTCGTTCGCGCGCGCCTTTACGCGGATCTGATATTCTCCCGCGTCGAGATTTTCAAGCGAATATGAATTTGTTCTGCAATCTCTTTCTTCTCCGTTCACGCTCACCGTATAACGGCGCGCGCCCACAACCTGCCGCCAGGTAAGCTCCAGCGTCGCTTCGTTCACCTTCAACCCCTGCGGTTTGGGAAGCGCGGGTTTGCCGCACCCCGCAAGCAAGGCGAGGAAACAGGTTATCATCACGGCGAAAACGAGATATCGCAATTTTTTCATGCAGTTCTCCTTAACAACGCAGGGTTCATTCTCTCTCCTGTTGCTTCATCGCATTTTTTTGCTTGTAGTCGCGGATCAGCTCGTGCGGCCACTTGAACTTGAACTTGCGCACCGCGATATCGAGCAGGAAGAACACGATCGCAAGAATCAAAAACAGAATTCTGGGATCGAAGTTCTTGTGGATTTCTTTTAAAAAGCTTTCGAACACTTCGAGCACGTCGTTTATCACGACGCCGTTTCCGCCCTCCGCGATTCGGGTAAGGAATTCCTCGCCCACCGGCTCCCGTTCGGGGAACACGTCGTACTCCGCCGAATACGAGAACGTTTTATAGAGGGTAACGCGCGAGAGTTCTTCTCCGCTCTCCGACTTCTTCATGACGGTAATTTCATATAAACCTGGTTGGGTGATTTCGAGCGTGAAGCGCGAATACCCGTCCGAAACGGTTACGGAGATCGGGTTGTCGGCGTAATAGTCGTCCGCGCTCTCCGTGATCGGGCGAATGGAAATCTCCGTCTTTTCCCCCTCCCCGAGTTCGGTGAATACGTTCAGCTGGGTCGTGTAGTTGTCCTCCCGCACGACCACGCGGATATCCGATGGCATAATCTCGTCCAGCGGGAACAGTCCCTCCACCACGTTGCCGATAAACCGCGCGCCCGTGGGATCGGTTAAAAAGTCGCCTGACCAGTTTCCGTTCAGATCGCACATGAAGCTGCCGACCATGCCCGCGCCGAATTTCCACTGCGCGTAGATGGGAACGAATTCGCCGACGATCGGCACCTCCGCCCCGTCCTTCGCGCGGGTGCCGTAGTAACCCGTCAGCTGGGGGAAGGTCGCCGTTTCGAGTCCCGCCACGGCGGACGTATGATCCTGCACCGTAGGGGTAAACGGCTTGCCGTATTCGATTTCCGCGACCGCACTCGTTTCGAAATCCTTCGCGATCGAATTGGTCACTTCGCTGAACGTCTGGGCGTTGTAATAGGTGCCCTTGCCGCGGTTGGCGGCTTCCCGCATGGAAGTAACTTCGTTGCCCGCCGCGCCGCAAGTGACGATGGACATGGTTACACCGTGCGCCGCGTTGTAGTCCACGGCGGTCCGAAACGCTTCCATATCCGCGGGTTCGCCGTCGGTCACGAGAATAATGTGCCGCTGTTGAACGCTCGTCGTGCGCAGCGCGCCGCCCGCGTATTCCATCGCCTGCGCGAACAACGTGCCTTCCTGCGCCGAGGTCGGAATATTGCGGATCGCGTCGCGAATGGTTTCTTTCTGCGAAGCGGGCGTCATGGGCAACACTTCCACCGTTTCGATATCGAGCATCAGAATCCCGATGTAGTCGCGCGAACTCAGGTAGTCGATGCTGCTCAGCGCGCCCTGTTTGGCGGCTTCGATCTTCGTACCGCCGAGCATGGTGTTTTCCATGGACCCCGAGTGGTCGATTACGAGCATGACCGCCACGGGAGGGGTGTACCCCACCACCTGCACGGGTAACATCTGCTGTAACAGCGTAGGCTGACGGCGACCGTCCACCGTTTCGTACATGTCGTCGCGGTTATAAGCGTGGGGCACGGTCTTTCCGTCTACGAAGTCGTTGTTCCCGCCCACGGTGAACACGCCGCCGCCCTGCAGATACACGTAATTGTACAGCAGGCGGTCGAAATTTTCGGGCATACCCTCCGCTTTCAGATCGCTGTTGGCGATATTGACGAGAACGACCTGTTCGTACTCGCAAAGAGCGTAGAGATCGGCGGGCATCGCCGCCGCGTCGCGCGAAGTGCTGAGCACGGTGACCGTATAATGGTTGTTCTCCAAAAACTCGCGCAGCTTCGCCGATTCGCCCGAGTCCTTTTCAATGATCAGAATATTGCTGAACGCGTTCAGCTTCACGTACGCGTAATAATTATTGTTTTCGGTAAGGGTATCCCCTTCCTGCACCGTGAGCTCGAAACGAAGCTCGTGCATTCCGGGCACGGGCACCGCGTGTTTGAGTTCGAGCGTCTGCACGCCCGCGTTGACTTCGAATTCCACGGGATCGTCGGAAAAGCTCCCCGATTCGTAGTTGTCGAAGATTTTCACCGAAACGGTCGCGCCGTTTTGGAAATTGTGTCTGATATGCAACGTGATCGGGAACGCCTCTCCCGCCTTCACGTTGTAGTCGGGCAGATCGATGCCGACGACCTCGATTTCGGAAGCGACTTCGTCGGGGAAGTGCTTGACGTCCACCTTGATCCCCTGCGCCGCAAGCGATTTTACGACGCCGAGCGCGTTGCCGTCCGTTTCGATTCCGTCCGAAACGAGTACGATTTTGCCCGTTTCTGGCTTCGTGAACAGCTCGCTCGCATAACGCAACGCAGAGGTGAAATCGGTCGCGCTGACGTCCGGTTCCTCCGAAGAGAGATACTCGCGGAACACGCGGTTCAGATCGTGGGAGAGCGGAGCGGCGTACACCTGATCGTAGCCGAACTTGACCACGCCCACGCTGAATCCCCTGCCGCTTTCGTCGATTACCGACTGAATGAATTCGTCCTTCTTTTCCTGCGATTCGCGGTTGCTGTACGAAGCGTCCACCAATACGATGATCTCGTTCTCGCGGTTGGGTACGTCGTACGAGAAGGAAATGCCCGATAGCAGGCTGATGCACAACAGCATCACGAGAGAGTGCAACACCACCGAAACGACGCGGTTGCGGTTGCGGCGGTATTTTCTGGAAAGTCTGAAATACGGGAACAACGTCAGCGCCAACGCGGGAATCAGGAGCAGAAGCAGCCAGGGGTTGGAAAATTCGATTTTAAAATTCGTCATCTCTTCCGCCTCCCTCAATAATTCTCGCGCGCTTGCAGCCACCATTCCACGAACAGCAGCGCAACCAGAGCGGCGGCGATGTAAATCAGCAAATCCTTATCCATCGTTTCCGTCTTTTCCACGACGTTCAGGACGGGCAAAGCGTCTACTTCTTTGGTGATATCGCTCTCCGAGTTCGCGATGCTGACGTAGAAACGGTCCTCGATCAGCTCTTCCCGAAGAGAATATTGGGTTACCGTGTAGGAACCGGGCGTCGCCGCCGTAATTTTGGCGGGCAGCTCGGTAAATTCTTCCCGTTCTTCCGCGCCCGGACGCATCAGATCGAGCTTGCTTCCGCGCGCGTTCAGACCGATTTCCTCGCCCACCTCGTAGGAGTGCTTCGCCACGGTGGAGGGAATGTAGTAATTAAAGATATTTCCCAAAAGCTGCGGGAAATCCATGCGGATTGCAATGTTGGAATAGTGCACGTTCAGCGAAAGAATCGCGATCTTTTCCTCGGGCGTGTTCTTGGCAAGCAGCATGGGATCGCCGCCGTAATACATCAGCTCTTCGAAATTATCGTGCGAGGCAATTTTCACGTACTGCGAAATCGTGATTTTATCGATGGCGATATTCTTCGTGATATCGTGCGGCGTGCCCGGCAACAGCGTATTCGTGCCGTAAGGAACCGCGCGTTCGCCCATGCGGAACACCCCTTCCACCGCGAAATACGGGCTCGGATCGATCAAGAGCACGACGCCGTCGGTCGGAAGCGTTTCCGGCATCGCCGTATGCTCGAAGATATAATAATCGAATCCCTTCGTCGCGTAAGAACCGCCCTTGCGCACCTCGGTGATCTCTACGTTCCAACGCCCTTTCATCGTTTCGCGCATGGACTGCAACGCGCCGCGCACGAAGCGGTTGGGCTCGGAGCTCGCATACTGCACCTTGATCTTCGTCTGCGTGCCGCCGTAGAGATAAAAATAGTTGTCCACGGAAATCGAATCGTTTTCGTCGATCGAAACAAAGATATAGTCGAAGGAATAGACGGGCTCGTTCAGCTGTTCGCGCTGATCCTCCACCGAAAAGGTAATCGTCTTGCGGTTGGATTCGAAATCGAAATACTCCGTCTGCGGGTTCAGCTTCACCTCTCTGCCCGTGCCGTTATAATTCTGCACGGAGCAGGAAACGGTGATCTCCTCCTGCGAGCCGTAGCAACCCACGTCCACCGAAAAGGCGTAGTAGTTTTCTTCGAGAACGGCGTCGCAACCGAGAATGGCGGCGTTCCAGTCTTCGGACGACGAAACGTCCACCACTTGAAATTTTCCTTTTTCGAGATAGGTCGTAGCCGTATACAGAACGACCTCCGCTTCGGGATTTTCGAGGAGCACCTGTTCGGCGAGCAACGCCGCGCCCTCGATATCCGCCCGCGCGTAGGTACAATGAATCGGAACCAGCCGCTCGTCGCACTTTGCGAGTTCGTCGAGCGCGTCGTTGATCTCTTCGAGTTTATCGGAAAGCAACCGCTGAACGGAGAAATACGCCTGTTCGCCCGCGACGATGACGGAAAACACCCCGTCCTCACCCGCAGTCCGTCCTGCAAGCTTCTTCGCTTCGTCCACCGCCCGCTCGAACCGCGTCGTGTCTCCGTTGTCGGCGAGCATACTCGCCGAAGCGTCGATAATCGCGACCCGCTCCTTTGCGAAGCTCACTTTTTCGGTCGGAATCACGGGGCGCGCCAAAAGGAATGCGCACGATACAAGGATGAGTACCTGGCAGATAAATATAATAATGTTTTTTAATTTGTTTACCGGGACGGTCTTCTTTTTATATTTCAGGCTCAGCTTCCAGACGTAAGTGCTCGAAACGAACTTCTGCTGGTAGTGCGGCCGGATAATATAAATGAGAACGAGCACGGCGATCGCCGTAAGCCCCAGCAATCCCAAAGGGAGCAGTAAACTCATGCCATTATTCCTGTTTGCAGTAACTCACCGAAAAGCGTTTTTTCGATCGGACGATCCGTTCTTACGGAAAAGAACGCCGCCCCGCGCGAAGAACAAAACGTTTTCAGTTCTTCCTTCATGTCCTTCAATGCTTCTTCGTACGCCAGCTGCATACTGCGCGTGATCCGAAGCCGCATATTTCTGTCGTCGAGCAAATCGTTCGATTCCGAATCGATCAGATTCACCCTGCCGTCGTAAGACGGGTCGATCTCCTCGGGCGTGAGCACCTGCACGAGGAGCACCTGCCGCTGTTTATAACACAAATAGTCCACCGCTTTTTTCCAATCCTCCGTAAAGAAATCGGAAACGATGACCGAAAGTCCGTCCTTCGAGCCCGTGTCCGTACAGGAAGTGACGGCGGCGGAGATATCGGTCGATTCGGCGAATTCGATTTTTTCGAGCGCGCCGATCGCTCTGAAAAAGGGCTGTTTGCCCACGATCGTACCGAACGGATCGTCGATGCGGTTCTCCTTCAACAGCTTGAAAGAGACCTTGTCCATATTATGAACGGACAGAAATCCGAGGGCGGCGGCAACCGCGACGGCGTACGCGCCCTTTTCGGGATTCATCTTTCCCATCGACGCGGAGCAGTCCAGAAAAATCTGCGTGTGCATCTGTCTTTCGTCCGTAAATAATTTCAGAAAGAATTTTTCGAAACGGCTGTACAGATTCCAGTCGATGCGGCGGATATCGTCGCCGAGCATATACTCGCGGTAGTCGGCGAATTCCACCGTCTGACCGTAGGTACGGACGAGGTGCTTTCCGCCGAAGAATCCCGTTAAATCCGCCCGCAGGTTCAACGCGAGCGTTTCGAGCCGACTGAAAAATGCGTCGTTCAAGTAAGAGTGAGCCATTATTTTTTACCGAATAATCCGCGCTTGCGCTTCCCCTTCCCATCCTCGTTTGCGGGCTCGTCCGCCGCGTTCTCTTCCGCAAGACTCTCCGACACGACCGCTTCCGGATTCGCGGAAACCGCTTTCTTGCCGTTCAGCTCTTTGATGATCATGGAGATGATCTCGTCGGGCGAAACACGTTCGGCGATCGCTTCGAAATTGAGTTTCATGCGGTGGCGCAGAACGGGATACGCGAGGGTGTTCAGATCGTCGTACGAAACGTTGAATCTGCCGAGCATGAGCGCGCGAACCTTCGCCGCCGAAATGAGCGCTTGTCCCGCGCGGGGGCTTGCGCCGAGGCGCACGTATTTTTTCGCCGCCTGCGTGGCGCAGTCGCTGTCGGGGTGCGTCGCGGAACAGAGGGTCATGGCGTAGCGCATCACCTCCTCCGCAACGGGGATCTGGTTCGCGGTCTTGCGCATGGCGAGCAGCTGTTCGCCGTTGCACGCGGCGTCGGCGACTTCCTCCATCGTCTTTTGCGTCAGATTTACGATTCCCATCAGCTCGTCGAGCGTGGGATTGGGAACCACGAGCTTGAACATAAAGCGGTCCATCTGCGCTTCGGGCAGAGGATAGGTGCCGTCCTGCTCCACGGGGTTCTGCGTGGCGAGCACGAAGAAGGGCTCGTTCATCTTGCGGGAAACGCCCATGACGGTAACGGTGTGCTCCTGCATGGCTTCGAGCAACGCGGACTGCGTTTTCGGCGTCGCGCGGTTGATTTCGTCGGCAAGAATGATGTTGCTGAAAATCGGACCGGGCTGGAATTGAAATTCCGTGTTCCCGTCGTCGTTCTTGACAATGATGTTGGTACCCGTTACGTCGGCGGGCATCAGATCGGGCGTAAACTGAATACGCGAGAAAGGAAGATTAAACACCCTGCCGAGCGTTCTCACAAGGCGGGTTTTCCCGACGCCGGGAACCCCTTCGAGTAAGACGTTGCCGCCCGCGATCATTGCGATGATCGTACCCTCGACGACCGCCTTCTGTCCGATTACGTCGCGTTCGATCTGCGCAAATATATTCTTGCACTGTTCGCTGAACTGCTTGATGTTTGCTTCTTCCAACATGAAATTACCTCTGTAATTATTATTTTAAAATTCTGCGTTATTTATGAATAACCGAACCGTTCGGTCAACGAATTTACAAACTGTTAAAATACTTTTCGATCAACGCTTTTTCTTCGGGCGTGAGCTCCTGATCGGAAGCGAGCAGCTCCATGACTTCCTGCAAGTAAGCCTCCAGATCGTTGCGGTAATAGGTTTCGCCGTCGATAATCTGGTTGCCCGGGTCATATCTGCCGCCGGCGTTCGCGCCGTCGCCCGTGCCGTCGCCGCCCGGAGTCTCGTTTCCGCCCTGGTTGGGATCGTTGTTCTCTCCGCCGCCGCTCTCGCCGCCTCCGCCTCCTTGATTCGCGTCGTCATCGCTGTTGCCGCCGTTTACGGGCTTGTCGTCCGCATCGTCGCCGCCTTCGCCGTCGCCTCCCGGCTCGTTCGGATCGCCCGCTACTGCGTTATCGCCCTGCTCGATCGCCTCGAACAGCGCCGTAAATACGTTGCTTTCGGTGATTCCCGCGTCATCGCGGTAAGGGTCTTCCTGTCCGTCGTCCCAACCGACGAAGGTATATCCGTCGTTTGCAACCGCCATGACGGGCTCGGGATTCATACCGAACTCGATAAGCTGTTCGAATTCACCCTCGATCTCGCCGCCTTCGCCTGCTACATACCGGATTTCGAGATATGTTTCGAATTCGGGATTCACGATCTCGGGCACGTCCGAAATCACGTCGTACACGGCAAGCGCTTCCACCGTCGTGAAGGTGATCCCGCACGCCCCGCACACCGCGATCGCCGCAATCATAACCGCGGGCACGCGGAATTTCAGGAGCCCCGCGCTCGCCTTTGCAATGTGCGCCTGCGCGTCCTCGCGCTGACGGCGCGCGATGTACGAATCGTCGCCGTTGAGCTCGAGCATAGTGATCATGCGCTCGTCGAACCCGAGCGCGTCCACCCGCCGCGCAATCTCCCGATCGGAGGGTCTGAATTTCAGGAAATAGAACAGCGCACCGCATGCGACCGCGCATCCGACGCCCAGCCCGACCGCAAGCCATAAGCCCGCGTCGAACCCGCAAAGGAACGAAATCAGCGCAACGAGCGCATTTACCGCAAAACCGCAGGAAAATCCGCATAGTACGGATTTCAGGACTCCTTCGGCAATCATTTTCTTACGATACTTTGTGAATAATTGACTATTTTTCATTCATAAACCTCTAATATATGCATCAATTATATACATTTTTCCGTAACCATTATATAGAGTCAATCCGACAATATAATTAGTCTTGTATATTATACACTAAAGCATTGAATTTGTCATCCGAATTTTCGTATAAAAACAATAATTTCACAAAACGAACATAAGTAAAAAATGGAAACAGCCAACCTGTCAGTCGGCTGTTTCAAATTTACATAAATTGGTACAAAATGCCCTTTTTGTTAAAATTTATTGTATTTTTTCAAACCGTTTATACACGCGTCGTATATCCGCCGTTACCGTCTTCCTTATAAACGACGTTTGCGGGATCGACGGTGAACGTAATCGCCGTGCCGTAGAACGCGTTTCTCCCGATCGACGTAACGTTTTTAGTGATCGCAAATTCGAGAATGCCCGTACAGCCCGAGAATGCTTCCGTGCCGATCGTGGTAACGCCGTCGTGCAGCGTCACTCGTTCGAGCGCGGTACAATGGTAGAACAGGCTATCGGCGACGACAGTCACCCGTTCGGGAACGGTGAACGACCGTATCCGCGTATACGAAAACGCATTCACGCCGATCTCCGACACCCCCGCGGGAAGCGCCAGATCGCCGTTCAGTTCCGCGTTCGCGAGCTTCGTACAATCCCAGAACGCGCACGCGCCGATGCTTTCAAGCAAACTGCCCTCTGCAAACAAAACCGTTCTCAATTCCGAACACGAATGGAATGCACCCATACTGTCGAGCTGACCCGTTCCGCCGCCTTCAATGGTCTTGACCGAAGCGGGTACAGTGAACGACGTAATCCCTGCGGAAGAAAATGCTCTCTGTCCGATCGTCTCCAGCTTGCTTCCTTCCGCGAACGCGACGGTCGCAAGATTTCCGCAAGTCCGGAATGCGTACGCGCCGATCTTCGTCACGTTCGCGGGAATCGTAATGTTCGTCAGTTTCCAGCAATATTCGAACGCATGCGCGCCGATTTCGGTCAGCGACGCGGGAAGCGCCACGCTTGCAAGCTTATGACTGCTGTTATCCTCGGAATCGTAGTCCTCGGCAAACGCGTATTCTCCGAGCACGGTCAGTTTCGAGTTCTCCTCGAAGGTAACGGAAGTAACGCCCGAACCGAGTAAGAAATATCCCGCAATCGATTGCACCTCCGCAGGAATCCGAAGCTGCGTCAGCAAAACGCAGTTCGCAAACAG
>JAETTR010000028.1 GCA_021768985.1 Bacillota bacterium | reverse complement strand
GACGGACGATAATTTCGATGTGTTTATCGTTGATGTCAACGCCCTGCGAACGGTACACGGACTGCACCTGTTCAAGAATATAGTCCTGAACGCCCTTGACGCCCTCGACGCGGATGATGTCCTGCGGGTTGACGGAACCGGCGTTGAGCTGGGTGCCGGGAACGACCTTTTCGCCCGATTTAACGAGGATCTCCGCATTGAAGGGAAGCTCGTAATCCTTGAGCAATTCCTCGGTGCCCTCTTCGCGAATGACCACGTGCTTCAAATTGTCGCGGTCCTCCACGGTCGCGACGCCGTTGAATTCGCAGATCGTTGCAACGCCCTTGGGTTTGCGCGCTTCGAACAACTCTTCGACACGGGGAAGACCCTGCGTAATGTCGCCCGTCGCCGCGATACCGCCCGTATGGAAGGTACGCATGGTAAGCTGGGTACCGGGTTCGCCGATGGACTGCGCCGCAATGACGCCGACCGCTTCGCCCACCTGAATGGGAAGAGTGGTCGCCATGTTCTTTCCGTAGCACTTCGCGCAGACGCCGAAACGGGTGTTACAGTTGAAGATACTGCGGATCAGCACGCCGTTCGAGCTCTCGCTGTTGTATTTTTCGAAGGAAGCGATTTTCTTCGCCATCGCCTCGGTAATCATTTCGTTGCAGGGAACGAGAATGTTGCCGAGCTCGTCGGTAATATCTTCCGCGGCGAATCTGCCCGTCAAGCGGTCCTCGAGACTCTCGATGAGTTCGCCGTTGGGTCCGCAGATCGCTTTCATATAGGTGCCGCGGGGGCGCTTGCCCGCCGAGCAATCCTCTTCGCGCACGATGACGTCCTGCGAAACGTCTACCAGACGACGGGTCAGATAACCCGAGTCAGCTGTTTTCAACGCCGTATCGGCAAGACCTTTTCGTCCGCCGTGCGAGGAAATGAAGTATTCGAGCACGGAAAGTCCGTTACGGAAGCAGGATTTTACGGGAACTTCGATCTTTTTCCCCTGCGGGTTTACCATGAGTCCGCGCATACCCGAAAGCTGTTTGATCTGGTCGATCGAACCGCGGGCGCCCGAATCCGCCATCATCCAGATGGGGTTGAACTTATCCGCCGCGCCCTGCCGTTTCAGAATGGAAGCCACTTTGTCCGTCGCTTCGTCCCATACGGAGATCACGGCGTGATAGCGTTCTTCCTCCTTCAACAGACCGCGCGCGTATTTTTTGGAAATCTTCGCGACCTGCTCTTCCGCTTCCTCTACGATGCTCTCCTTTTCATCGGGAATCTTCATATCGAATACCGAAGTCGTGAGCGCCGCGTAGGTGGAATACTTGTATCCGCGTTCCTTGATCGCGTCGAGCACGGCGGAAGCCTTGGGCGCATAGCCCGTCTTGAAGCACGCTTCCACGATTTTGGAGAGGTGCTTTTTGCCGATCGCGCGCGAGCCCTTGATCGACTCGATAAATTCGGTCGCAAGCTCGAGCTTCAGATAGTCCTCGGGCAGAATGCGGCGCACGAAGTTCAGATCCTGCGGCATTCCGTCGTTGTAAATGATTCTTCCGACCGTCGTTTTGATCATGCCCGATACGGAAAGCAAGCCCGTCGTTTCGTCCTTCTTGACGAAGATATGACCGCATACGCTGTTGTTGCGGCTGTCCTTCGACCATTCGAAGGTCTTTTCGTAAGGCAGCTCCAGATCCTCGAATTTTCCCGCGGGCAGTTCCACGGTGCGGCGCACGTAAATTTCGTCCTGACAGTGCGTTTCCTTCAACTGGTAGCTCATGAGCGCTTCGTCGAAGGAAGCGAATACGGGCGGAACGTATTCCTCGCCCTCTTCGCTGGGGCGGCAGAATTCGTTGTACTTCTTCCCCTCCTCCCTGCGGATGATGGTGAGATAGTACGCGCCGATAATCATATCCTGCGTGGGGCTCATGACCGATTTGCCGTCCGCAAGCTTCAGAATGTTGTTCGCGGAAAGCATCAGGAATCTCGCTTCCGCCTGCGCTTCCACCGAAAGCGGAAGGTGAACCGCCATCTGGTCGCCGTCGAAGTCGGCGTTGAAGGGTCCGCAGACGAGGGGCGAAATTTTAATCGCTCTGCCTTCGATCAGCACGGGCTCGAACGCCTGAATGGACAGACGGTGCAGCGTGGGCGCGCGGTTCAACAGCACGGGGTGTTCTTTGATGACCTCTTCGAGCACGTCCCATACGAAATCCTTGCCCTTTTCCACCGTGCGCTTCGCGCTCTTGATGTTGTGGCACTTGTTCGTTTCCACAAGCCGCTTCATGACGAAGGGCTTGAAGAGTTCGATCGCCATTTCCTTGGGCAGACCGCACTGGTAAATTTTCAATTCGGGTCCTACGACGATAACCGAACGACCGGAGTAGTCCACGCGCTTGCCGAGCAGGTTCTGACGGAAACGCCCCTGCTTGCCGCGGAGCAATCCCGAAAGGGATTTGAGTTCGCGGTTGGAGGGTCCGCTGAGCGGTTTTCCTCTTCTGCCGTTGTCGATGAGCGCGTCAACCGCCTCCTGCAACATGCGCTTTTCGTTCTTCACGATCATCTCGGGCGCGCCGAGCTCGATCATTCTCTTCAAGCGGTTGTTGCGGTTGATGACGCGGCGGTACAAATCGTTTAAGTCGGAAGTCGCGAATCTGCCGCCGTCGAGCTGAACCATGGGGCGCAGATCGGGCGGAATGACGGGAAGCACGGTGAGCACCATCCACTCGGGGCGGTTGCCGCTCTTGCGGAAGGATTCGATGATCTCGATCCGCTTGATTGCCTTGACGCGCTTGGGTCCCGAAGGATTGTTCTCGATGATGCGCTTCGCTTCCTCGCTCTCCTTGTCGAGATCGACCGCCATTAAGAGCTCGCGGATCGCCTCGGCGCCCATGCCGACCTTCAAGCCGGTCTTGGAGGAATCGCCGAGCATCTCTTCCGTTTCGCGAAGCTGTTTGTCGTTGATGACCTGTTTGTACTCGAAGGGGGTGGTACCGGGATCGAGCACGACGTAAGATGCGAAATAGATGACCTGTTCGAGGGGCTTGGGACCCATATCGAGCAGAAGACCGATTTTGCTCGGCACGCCGCGGAAGTACCAGATATGGGATACGGGCGCGGCAAGTTCGATGTGCCCCATGCGCTCGCGGCGCACCTTCGCGCGGGTAACCTCTACGCCGCACTTTTCGCAGACAATCCCCTTATAACGGATTCTCTTATATTTCCCGCAATGGCATTCCCAGTCCTTGGTGGGTCCGAAGATTTTTTCGCAGAACAAGCCGTCCCGCTCGGGTTTCTGGGTGCGGTAGTTGATGGTTTCGGGCTTGGTGACCTCGCCGTAAGACCATTCCCTGATTTTTTCGGGAGATGCGATGCTGATCTGAATGGAGTTAAAATCGTTTAATTCGTACATATATTGCCTCCCTTATTCCTCGTCGCCCAAGTCGTCGTCGCCGAACAGATCGCCGAACGAGCCGTCCTCGTCCACGTCCGACATATCGTCGTCCTCGAGATCCTTGTCGCCGAACAGGTCGTCCGAAACGAAGTCCTCGTCCTCGTCCGCTTCGTCGAAGATGGAGCCGATCTCTTCTTCGTCGTCCTCTTCGTCCTCCGCGTTGAAGTCGAATTCCTGCTCTTCGGGCAGTTCCTCTCTCTTATTGGGCACGAAGTCGCGGTCGTCGTCCTCGAATTCGCGGATGATGAGCTCTTCGTTGTTTTCGGTAAGCACCTTCACGTCGAGCGCGAGCGACTGCAACTCCTTCAAAAGCACCTTGAACGCCTCGGGGATTCCCGGTTCGGAAATGTTGTTCCCCTTGACGATGCTTTCGTACGTCTTTACGCGTCCGACGATATCGTCCGATTTCACGGTAAGGATTTCCTGCAAAATGTGCGCCGCGCCGTAAGCTTCGAGCGCCCAGACTTCCATTTCGCCGAAACGCTGTCCGCCGAACTGCGCCTTGCCGCCGAGGGGCTGTTGCGTGACCATGGAGTAAGGACCGATCGAACGCGCGTGAATCTTATCGTCTACGAGGTGGCAGAGCTTGATCATATACATGATCCCGATGGTGACGCGGTTCTCGAACGCTTCGCCCGTTCTGCCGTCGAACACCTGGAACTTGCCGTCCACCTTGCCCTCGGGATTGAACAGGTTGTTCTCCTCGAAGAGCTTCTCGATGTCAGACTCGGTCGCGCCGTCGAATACGGGGGTCGCGATCTTCCAGCCGAGCTGGCGGCACACGTACCCGAGGTGCACTTCGAGCACCTGACCGATGTTCATACGCGAAGGAACGCCGAGCGGGTTCAGCAGAATCTGCAAAGGCGTGCCGTCGGGCAGGAACGGCATATCGCTCTGCGGCAACACGCGGGAAACGACGCCCTTGTTTCCGTGACGGCCCGCCATCTTGTCGCCGACCTGAATTTTACGCTTCTGCGCCACGTATACGCGCACGAGCTTGTTCACGCCGGGAGAAAGTTCGTCTTTATTCTCCCGCGTAAAGATTTTTACGTCTACTACGATACCGCCTTCCCCGTGCGGAACGCGCAGGGAGGTATCGCGGACCTCTCTCGATTTTTCGCCGAAGATCGCGCGGAGCAGTCTCTCTTCGGGCGTGAGCTCGGTTTCGCCCTTGGGCGTAACCTTACCCACGAGGATATCGCCGCTCTGCACTTCCGCGCCGATGCGGACGATGCCGTCCTCGTCGAGATCCTTCAACGCGTCGTCGCCGACGTTGGGGATATCCCGCGTGATCTCTTCTTCGCCGAGCTTGGTGTCGCGCGCTTCCGTTTCGTGCTCCTCGATGTGAATGGAGGTGAACACGTCGTTCTGCACGAGCTTTTCGGAGATCAGAATCGCGTCCTCGTAGTTATAGCCTTCCCACTCCATGAAGCCGACGAGAATGTTCTTGCCGAGGGCGAGCTCGCCGTTGTTGGTGGAAGGTCCGTCCGCAATCACTTCGCCCTTCTCCACGCGGTCGCCCGTCGAGATGATCGGACGCTGGTTGAGGCAGGTGCCCTGGTTGGAACGCTCGAATTTCTTTAACGCATATTCCGTTTCGAACCCGCTGTCCTCGCGGATCGTGATCTTATCGGAAGAAACGCCGACCGCGACGCCCGCTTCCTTCGCGCGCACCATGACGCCCGAATCGCGCGCGATCGCCGCCTCGATGCCCGTCGCGACGATCGAGGGCTCCGTCTTTAACAGAGGCACCGCCTGACGCTGCATGTTCGAACCCATGAGGGCGCGGTTAGTATCGTCGTTTTCCAGGAAAGGAATGAGCGCGGTTGCGACGGAGACGAGCTGTTTGGGGCTCACGTCCATGTAGTCGATGCGCTCGCGCGGCATTTCGATAATCAGTTCGCGGTAACGGCACCCGACGCGCTCGTTCTTGAAGCGACCCTCTTCGTCGAGCGGTTCGTTCGCCTGCGCAACCACGTAACGGTCCTCTTCGTCCGCCGTGAGATAATCCACGTGGTCGGTTACGACTCCCGTTTCCTTATCCACCTTGCGGTAAGGGGACATGATAAATCCGAACTCGTTTACCTTGGAGAAGGTCGCGAGCGAGGAAATCAGACCAATGTTCTGACCTTCGGGGGTTTCGATGGGGCACATGCGCCCGTAGTGCGAATAGTGCACGTCGCGGACCTCGAAGGTCGCTCTGTCGCGGTTCAGACCGCCGGGACCGAGCGCGGAGAGCTTGCGCTTGTGCGTCAGTTCCGCAATCGGGTTGGTCTGATCCATGAACTGCGACAACTGCGAGGACCCGAAAAATTCGCGGATGACCGCGGAAATGGGTCTGACGTTGATCAGGCTCGAAGGCGTCACTTCCATGGGATCGGCGGTCGCCATGCGCTCTTTGATCAGGCGCTCCAGACGCGACATACCGATGCGGAGCTGGTTCTGCAACAGCTCGCCCACCGAACGCACGCGGCGGTTGCCGAGGTGGTCGATTTCGTCCACCGTGCCGATTCCGTATTGCAGGTCGAGGTTGGTGGATACGGCGGCGACGATATCGTCCACCGTGATGCACTTATGGTTGAGCTTCTCGACGAGGGGTTTGATCTTCTTCTTTTCCTCGGGAGTGAGCCCGAGCACGCGGCGTTCGTCGTTCAGATCGACGGGCGCGTTCGCGCTCTTTGCGTCGTCCTCGCGTTCGAGAAGCTCGTGGAAGAGCTTGCACGCCTCCACGAATTTCAAGCGGTTGTCTCTGCGCTTTTCGCGGTTCTTCTTCTCTTCCTGCTTTTCGTCCGCTTCGGGCGCGACCTCGCGGGTGTTGTACACGTCGTTGATCGCGTCGAGATACTTGTCCGCCACTTCTTCCACGGACATGGTCTTGCACTCTTCGGCGATCTGTTTACTGAACACGAAGTTGGGATAATAGACGGTTTTCAGCAAGCCGAACGCCTTGGGATTCTTATCGGAAAGCGCCGCGAAATCCACCGTCTTGTTGGAGATGATCTTGTGGCGGATCTCGCCGTCCACGGGATCGTTCACGAGAACGAACACTTCGCCGATTCCCGCGTTCTGAATAGCGCGCGCCTGCTCCTCGGTGACCGCTTCTCCCTTCACGGCGAGAATTTCGCCCGTTTCGGGGTGCACGATATCGTCTGCCACGCGGCAGCCGGGCAAGCGGTAAGCGAGGTTCAGCTTTTTATTGAATTTGTATCTGCCCACTTTCACCACGTCGTAACGGCGGGGATCGAAGAACAGATTGAACAGGTGCTGACGCACCGATTCCTCGGTGGGAACTTCGCCGGGACGGAGCCGTCTGTACAGCGCGATCAAGCCGTCCGATTCCGACTTGATGGGCGGGTTGTCCTTTTCGTCCTTATCGATGGTGGCGGCGATCATCTTGTCTCCGCCGAACAGCTCTTCGAGCGCGCGGTTGGAGCCGTAGCCGAGGGCGCGCAAAAGCACCGTGGCGGTCAGCTTGCGCTTCCGGTCCACGCTCACCCACAGAACGCCCTGCGGATCCTGCTTGAATTCGAGCCACGCGCCGCGGTTGGGGATCACCGTGGTTTCGTAAATCTGTTTACCGGTCTTGTCCGTCTCGGCGACGTTGTTCACGCCGGGAGAACGCACGAGCTGGGAAACGATGACGCGCTCCGCGCCGTTGATGATAAAGGAACCGTTCTCCGTCATCAAAGGGAAATCCCCCATAAAGACGTCCTGTTCGAGGATCTCGTCCTTTACCTTGTTCACGAGGCGCACCTTCACGCGCAGAGGAAGGGCGAAGGTTGCGTCGCGGTTGCGGCACTCTTTCTCGTCGTACTTGGGGCTCTTCCCGAATTCGTGCTCTAAAAAGTAGAGCTCGAAGTGGTCGGAAAAGTCGGTGATGGGAGAGTAGTCCTCGAAGATCTCGGAGATCCCTTCGCCGATGAACGATTGATAGCTTTCCCGCTGAATCTCGACGAGATTGGGGATATCGATCACTTCATCGATCTTACCGAACTTTCGTCTTTCGGTTTTACCGTACTAGTGAATGGGTAAGTTCATCCGTCAATTTAACTCCTCTTTCGTTGGTATGATTGGCGATCTACCGAGTATATCTTTTCATCGATAAAAATCGAAATTTCCGAATTTCTTGCGCGCTTTCCTTTACTTTCCCGCGCGTTTCCGCTATAATAAGAAACAGGATTCGGGAATGCGCGGCCTTTGCGAAACGCGATCCGCCGCAGCTCTTCCGAAACGGAAGGGAAAAATCAGCATACTGCGACAGCATAATGATACAGTATGTTATTATAAAACGAATCCGAAAAGATGTCAACCTGTTTTGCCCGCTCCCGAAAAAGTTTTTTTCGCTTTTTTGTGAAAATTTCCGAAGTTCGGCAAAATTCGACGGAACCCCTCCGTTTTTTCTTTGGAGAACGCTATGAGAATCGACAAGTTTTTAAAGGTATCGCGGATATTAAAACGCCGCACCGTCGCGCGCGAAGCGGCGGATGCGGGAAAGATCGCCGTGAACGGCAAGGAAGTGAAGCCCGCCTACCGTCTGAAAGTGGGCGACGAGGTGGAAATCACCTTTACGAGCGGCACGCTTCGCTTCCGCGTGCTCGAGCTGAAAGAGACGGTGAAAAAGGACGAAGCGCAAAGCCTGTACGAGGTGCTCGCTTGATTACCGCGATCCTCCCCGCCGCGGGGAACGGTTCGCGCGCGGGGTTCGCGGAAAACAAGGTGCTCCGCGAGCTGAACGGACTTCCCGTGCTCGCCCATACCCTCTCCGCGTTCGCAGGCGTAAACGGGATCGGCGAAATTCTCGTCGTCTGCCGCGAGCAGGACGAACAAACGATAAAGACCCTTTTGCGCCCCTTTCCCCTCGCGCGCGCCGTGCGCGGCGGGGCAACCCGGTTCGAGAGCGTGTACAACGCGCTGAAAGAGGCGAAGGGCGAAATCGTGCTCGTGCACGACGGCGCGCGTCCCTTCGTGACGGGAAAAATCATCGCCGATTGCATTGCGAGCGTGAAAACGAACGGAAGCGGAATTTGCGCGGTGCCCGTGACCGACACGGTTGCGATCGCGGAAAACGGCAGAATGGTCGCCGCGACCGAACGGAAAAACACGTACGCCGTTCAGACACCGCAGGGATTCTACCGCGAAAAACTGCTCGCCGCCTACGAACGGGCGCGCGCGGAGCATACGGAAACTTCCTTTACCGACGACGGCGGCGTTTACGCGCGTTACGTCGAAGCGCCCGCTCTCTTTGCGGGTGCGCCCGAAAACAGAAAACTGACCTTTGCGGAAGATTTTTATCCCGCCGCCCGCGTCGGCTTCGGCGTCGACACCCATGCTTTTTACGCGGAGGACGAGGGCGCGCCCTTCATCAACTTCGTGACGCTGGGCGGCGTGCGGATTCCTTCGGATAAAATCCTGAAAGCGCACAGCGACGGCGACGTACTCGTGCACGCGCTGATGGACGCCTTGCTCTCCGCGGCGGGACTCAGAGATATCGGCTATTATTTTCCCGACACCGACGCCGCGTACGCGGGCGCGGACAGTATGGAACTGCTTGCACGGGTTATGGAGCTCGTAAAGGCGGAAGGCTTTGCCCCGCAGAACGCAAGCATTTCGGTACTTGCCGAGACACCCCGCCTTTCCCCCTATATCGAAGCGATCAGACGCAGTCTGTCGCAGGCGCTCGGGTTGAGCGGCTCGGCGGTCGGCATCGCCGCGGGCACGAATGAAAAACTCGGCTATATCGGCGAAGGAAAGGGCATTACGGTATATGCAACGGTACTGCTGCGCACTTTGATCGAAAAGGAATGATTCTATGAAAAGCACCACACAATTCGTCTGTTCCGAATGCGGATACTCCTCGCCGAAGTGGCTGGGGAGATGCCCCGATTGCGGAAAATTCAATACGCTGATCGAGGAAGCGATCGCGCCCGAACCGCCCGCCAAACAAAAGGGCGCGTTCCGCTCGGCGAGCAAGCCCCTCCCCCTTTCGCAAGTAAAATACGAGAGCTACGAACGGGTGTCCTCGGGAATCCCCGAGCTCGACATCGTGCTCGGCGGCGGAATCGTGCGCGGCTCTCTCGTGCTCGTGGGCGGCGATCCCGGCGTGGGAAAATCCACCCTTTTAACGCAGGTTTCGGCGCACCTCGCCAAATCGCACAAAGTGCTTTACCTCTCCGCGGAAGAGAGCTGTTCGCAGGTGAAGCTCCGTTGCGAACGGCTGGGGCTGAACTCGGACAACCTTTTACTGCTGAACGAAACCTGCCTCGATGACGCGGAATCCGCATTCGAGAGCGCGGAATACGTGATCGTCGATTCCATTCAGGCGGTGTACACCGATTCCCTCTCCTCTTCGGCGGGGAGCGTGGGTCAGGTGCGCGAATGCGCAAGTAAGCTGATGCGCATTGCAAAATCCAAAGGGATCACCTTTTTCATCGTCGGGCACGTCACGAAGGAAGGAACCCTTGCGGGTCCCAAAGTGCTCGAACACATTATGGATACGGTGCTCTACTTCGAGGGCGAGCGCACGGAGAACTTCAAAATTCTGCGCGCGGTGAAAAACCGCTTCGGCTCGGTACAGGAAGTGGGCGTGTTCGAAATGACGGGAGAAGGCATCTTCGGGCTCTCCGACTATTCCGAGCTCTTCCTCTCCGATACCCGCGGCGTGGCGGCGGGCGCGGTCGTGACCCCGAGCGAGACGGGCAACCGCTGTATGATGGTAGAGGTGCAGACCCTGATGTGCAAGACCGCTTACGGACTTCCCCGCCGCATGGCGCTGGGCGTGGACTTCAACCGCCTTGCCGAGCTCGTCGCCGTGCTCGAAAAGCGGTGCGGGCTGCCCCTCGGCACGCAGGATATCTATCTGAACGCCATGGGCGGGATCAAGCTCGGCGAACCGAGCGCCGATCTCGCCGT
>JAETTR010000027.1 GCA_021768985.1 Bacillota bacterium | reverse complement strand
ATCGTGGCGGGGTTGGAATTGCACAGCACGACGTTGACGCCCGCGTCCTTCAAAACGCGGCACGCCTGCGCGCCCGCATAGTCGAATTCCGCCGCCTGTCCGATAACGATCGGACCCGATCCGATGACGAGTACTTTTTTAATATCGCTTCTCTTCGGCATTTTTTATTTCTCCTTTTTCATGCGCGCAATAAATTCGTCGAACAGATAGTTCGCGTCGTGCGGTCCGCCGCAGGCCTCGGGGTGGAACTGGACCGTGAACGCGTTCACTTCGGGATAGTCGATCCCCTCGCAGGTTCCGTCGTTGCCGTTGATAAAGCTCAGCGTTCCGCAGGGCAGAGAATCGCTCACGACCTCGTAGCCGTGATTCTGGGAAGAGATAAACACCCGACCCGTGGAAAGCTGTTTTACCGGTTGATTCGCGCCGCGGTGCCCGTACTTCATTTTGCGGGTCTTGCCGCCCATGGCAAGCGCGAAGAGCTGATGCCCGAGACAGATGCCGAAGATCGGCTTTTTCCCCGCAAGCTTTCTGATATTCTCGATCGCCGTGACGTTCTCGGCGGGATCGCCCGGTCCGTTCGCAAGCATAATGCCGTCCGGATTGAGTTTTAACACTTCTTCGGCGGAATATTCGGCGGGCACGATGGTGACGCGGCAACCGCGTTTTACGAGCTCCCGTTCGATATTCCCCTTGACGCCGAAATCATAGAGCACGACGGAGGGCGCGCCCGCTTCGTTGATCACGCCGACTTCCCCCGTCGTTACCGCCTTGACCGCGTCCTTGATCCTGTACGCGGAAAGCTTCTTGAAATCGTCGAAGGGACGGAAGGTAACCGCGGCGTTCATAACGCCCGTTTCGCGTACGATCCGCGTAAGCTCGCGGGTGTCGATTCCGTACACGGCGGGCACGCCCGCTTCTTTCAGATACTCTTCGAGCGTTCCCTCGCAACGGAAGTTGGACGGATGATCGCACTTTTCCCGCACGATATAGGCGGTGACCCAGCTTTTCTTACTTTCGAAGTCGGCGGGAATCACGCCGTAGTTCCCGATTAGGGGAAAGGTCTGCGTAACGATCTGACCGTAATAGCTGGGATCGGTGAGCGTTTCCAGATACCCCGTCATGCCCGTGGTAAAGACGAGCTCGCCGATCACTTCCTTTTCCGCGCCGAAAGAATACCCTTCGAACACCTTGCCGTTTTGCAACGTAACGTAAACTTTTTTATCCATTCGTAACCTCTTGCTTCGGTTATTTCAACAATTTACAGAGCACGGACTTCTGGGCGTGCAGACGGTTTTCCGCCTCGTCGAAAATTTCGTCGGCATGCGCTTCGAACACTTCCGCCGTGATCTCTTCGCCGCGGTGCGCGGGCAGACAGTGCTGAACCATAGCGTCCTTCCTGGCGACTCTCATCACCGCTTCGTTGATCTGATAGCCCCTGAACGCCGCTTCGCGCTTTTCCTTTTCGCCCTCCTGACCCATGGACGCCCATACGTCGGTGAGCAAAACGTCCGCGTCCTTCGCCGCTTCCTCCACGCTCTCCGTGAGCAAAAACTCGCCCTCCTTCTTCGCCCACTTCATGAGCTCGGCGTCGGGTTCGTAGCCCTTGGGGCAGGCGATCGCGAACTTCATGCCCGTTTTGATCGCGCCCACCATGAGGGAATTCGCCATGTTGTTGCCGTCGCCGATAAAGCACATTTTCAGCCCGCCGAAGGACCCCTTGCGCTCGCGGATCGTCATTAAATCGGCAAGCACCTGACAGGGGTGGCAATAATCGGTCAGCCCGTTAATGACGGGTACGGAGCCGAATTCGGCAAGGTCTTCCACTTCTTTCTGTTCGAAGGTGCGGATCATGATGCCGTCGAGATAGCGGGAGAGCACCCGCGCCGTGTCCTCTACCGGTTCGCCGCGTCCGATCTGCAAGTCGCGGTTGCTCAAAAAGAGCGCGTAGCCGCCCAGCTCGTACATGCCCGTTTCGAACGAAACGCGGGTACGCGTGGAGGATTTCTGGAAAATCATGCCCAGCTTTTTGCCGTGCAGATAATCCTTGAACACCCCTTTCTTGCGCTCGTATTTCAGCTGATCGGCAAGATTGAGCACCGACAAAATTTCCTCGCGCGACAGATCCATGAGTTTGAGTAAATGCTTCATTTTAACACCTCTTTTAATATAGAAAGACCTTCGTCCATTTCCCGTTTCGTAATCGTGAGCGGTGGCACGATACGCACCCTGCCGTGCGCGGTGAGTACGAGCAAGCCCTTTTTCAGACAGGCTTCCGCCACTTCCTTCGCGCTCTTTTCGGTTGCAAGCCCGATCATCATACCCAGACCCGTCACTTCCTTCACGCCGTCGAATCCCTTTAATTTAGCGCGCAGATATTCCGCCTTGCCCTGCACTTCGAGCAAAAATTCTTCGGTCAGCCGATTGACGACGTTGACCGCCGCCGCGCAACAAACGGGGTTCCCGCCGAAGGTGGAACCGTGTTCGCCGGGCGCGAACGCGTTCTCCGTCTTGCCGAAAAAGAGGCACGCGCCCAAGGGCAGTCCGCCCGCGATTCCCTTTGCCGTCGTAACGAGATCGGGCGAAACGCCGTAGTGCTCGTACGCGTACAGCTTGCCCGTTCTTCCGTTGCCCGTCTGAACTTCGTCTACGATCAGCAGAATATCCCGTTCTTTGCAGTAGCTTTCGAGCGCGCGTACGAATTCGCGGTCGAGCGGGATCACGCCGCTCTCCCCCTGCACGCATTCGATGGCAACCGCGCAAGTCGAACGGTCGGCGACCTTGCGAATGCTCGCCATGTTTGCCTCGGCATAGTCCACGCCGGACACGAACGGATCGAATAAGGTATGGAACGCGTCCTGCCCCGTAGCGGTAAGCGTGAACAGCGTTCTGCCGTGGAAGCTGTTTTTCAGGGTCACGATTTTATGTCTGCCCGCGCCGTATTTTTTAAATGAATACGCCCGCGCCGCTTTGAACGCGCACTCGTTCGCTTCCGCGCCGGAGTTTGCGAAGAAAACCCGCTTCGCGCCCGTGCGCTCGCACAACAGCCGCATCAGCTCCGCCTGCGGTTCGCAGTAATACAGATTGCTGACGTGCTGAACTTTGTTTAACTGACCGATCACGGCTTGCTTCCATTCCTCGTCGTTCGCGCCGAAAATGTTCACCGCGATTCCCGCGCCGAAGTCCACGTATTCCTTGCCCGCAGTATCGATCAGCGTCGCGCCGTGCCCGCCCGCAAACGCGACGGGGAAGCGGGAGAAGGTCTTTGCGCCGTATGTTTCGTCCGTATTTTTGATCTCTTCGAAATTCATCTTCTTTCCCTTTTTCTCAAAGAAAAGGCGACCTTGTTATCAGTCACCTTTTACAAACATCGTTCCCAAGCCCTCATCGGAGAGCAGTTCCAATAAAATAGAATGCTTTACCCTGCCATCGGTAATAAACACGCGGTTGACGCCGTTGCGGATCGCGTCTTTGCAGCAGTTCACTTTCGGAATCATTCCTCCGGAAATTACGCCGTCCTTTACGAGCGATGGAATGTCTGATACGTAAACTTTTTTAATCAGGCTCTCCTCGGAATCCCTATCCCGAAGCAAACCGCGGATATCCGTCATTAAAATCAGACTCTCCGCCTGAAGCGCGCCCGCAATGGCGGATGCCGCCGTGTCGGCGTTCACGTTATAGATGTTTCCCGATTCATCGTACCCCACGCTGGAGATAACGGGAAGATAGCCCGCGTTTAACGCGGTATGAATGAGTTCGGTATTTACGCGGTCGATTTTTCCGACGAAACCGAGCGCCTCGTCCTCCTGTTCGCAGAGAAGCATATTCCCGTCGATTCCGCAAACGCCCATCGACTTCGCGCCCAACGTGCCGAGCAGATGCACGAGTTCTTTGTTCACCTTGCCCGCAAGCACCATGCGTACGACCTCCGCCGTCTCCTCATCGGTATAGCGCAAACCGTTCACGAAACGCGATTCGATCCCCATGCGTTTCAGCGTGCTCGAGATTTCGGGACCGCCGCCGTGCACGAGAACGACTTTAATGCCCACGAATTGCAAAAGCGTTAAATCGCGCATGGTCGAATGCTTCATTTCGTCGTCGATCATCGCGTTTCCGCCGTATTTGATCACCAGAATTTTGTTCTGGTATTTTTCGATATAGGGCATTGCTTCGAGCAAAAACTCCGCCTGCGCCTCTTTGCCAATCACGTTCTGTAATCTCCGTTTATTTTTACGTAGTCGTAGGTCAGGTCGCATCCCCACGCGGTCGCGCCGAACCCGCCGTCGTTTAAATCGATATCGATATACACCGTTTCTTCGGACAAAACTTTTTTGGCGAGCTCTTCCGAAAAATCGATTCCTCTGCCCTTTTCGCAGACGGGAAGCTCGCCCGCCGCCGAGCGGAAACACACGGCGATCCGATCGACGTCGAGATTCGCACCCGAATAGCCGAGCGCGCACAGCACCCTACCCCAGTTCGCGTCGCAACCGAACATCGCCGCCTTCAACAGACTGGAATTGATCACCGCCTTTGCGGCAATTCTCGCGTCCTCCGCCGTCTTGGCGCCCTTTACGCGGCACTCGATCAGCTTCGTCGCGCCTTCACCATCGCGCGCAAGTTTGCGGCACATAGCGCTCGTCACCGCGTGCAACGCCGCGCGGAATTTATCGTAGTCCTCACCCTCCGCGACGATTTCGGGATTTCCCGCCAATCCGCTTGCCATTGCGCAGAACGTATCGTTCGTGGAGGTGTCGCGATCGACGCTCAACATATTCAAGGAATCTTTTACGTCCTCTTTCAACGCACGCGCGAGCATTGCGGGAGAGATCGCGGCATCCGTCGTCACGAACATCAGAAGCGTCGCCATGTTCGGACAGATCATGCCCACGCCCTTGCAAATCGCGCCGATCCGGCACGTTTTGCCGCCGAGCTCGAATTCGAAAGCGATCTCTTTTTTCACGGTGTCCGTCGTCATGATGGCTTCCGCCGCCGCGCCGCTGTGTTCCGCCGCGCCGCCCAAGCCCGAAGCGAGCGACTTCATGCCGGAAGCGATCGGGTCGAGCGAGAGCTTCTGCCCGATCACCCCCGTGCTGGCAACGATGACGTCGCCCGCGGGAACGCCCGTGTATTCCTCGACGAGCCTGCACATGCCCTCGGCAATCTCCACGCCGCCCTCGTTGCACGTATTCGCATTACCGCTGTTCACGATCACCGCGCGCGCATGACCGTCGGCAAGATTTTTTTGCGTCACAAGAATGGGCGCGCCTTTCACGAGATTGGTGGTATACACCCCCGCGGCGGCGCAACGCTTGTCCGCCACGATCAGCGCCAAATCCTTTTTGATTTTATTTTTACGGATTCCGCAGTGAACGCCGTTCGCCCTGAACCCCTGCGGCGCGCATACGCCGCCGACGATTTCTTTTAACATATATTCCGTCCGTTAAATACGATTTACATTCCGCAAGGAGGGTTGCCCTCCGCTGCGGGCTGCATTTGCGTGCAAGCGGCTCACCGAGGTGAACGCGCGCACATATAATTGCGGGCTCTTGGATTTTGCGCGCGGAGGGCGAGAAGCCCTCTTCTCACGGATTTTTCTTTTTTCGTCTAAAAAGAAAAATCGTGAACTTTGTCATTATATCACAATCCAAGTCCTTCGTCAAGCCCCAACGCAAGATTCATATTCTGAATCGCCGCGCCCGACGCGCCTTTTCCGAGATTATCGAAGCGCGCGGTCAAAAGCGCCTGCTCCTCGTTGCCGTGCACGAGAATTTGCATTTGATTCGTGCCGTTGAGCACGTTTGCCGAGATAAACCCGCTCTCCTCTTTTGCAACCGATAAAAAGCGACTGCCCGCATACTGCGTCGCGTATAAATCGAACAGCTCCCCGACCGTCGTCTTTCGCTTGAGAAGAGGCAGAAAGATCGGAACGCTTACGCTCATGCCGCACTCGTAATCGCAGATATAGGGATTAAAGATGGGCTTGCGGGTCAAAGAACATTCCTTCATCATCTCGGGAACGTGCTTATGCGCAAGCGAAAGCGCGTAAAGCCGCGGCGTATCGTACAGCGCGCCGCGCGCCTCGTTTTCGTACTCCGCGATCCCCTTTTTCCCCGCGCCCGAATATCCGCTGACCGCGTGGCATGCGAAGGGATAATCGCAATCCGCAAAGCCGTTTGTCACCAACGGGCGCACTAGCGCGATAAATCCGCTCGCGTAACATCCGGGGTTGGCGATCCGCTTGCTCGTGCGAACCGCTTCGCGATGCGCCGCCGAGAGTTCGGGGAAGCCGTACGCCCAACCTTCCGCCGTTCTGTGCGCGGTGGAAGCGTCGATCACAACCGTTTCGGGGTTCTCCGCAAGTCCGACCGCTTCGCGCGCAGCATCGTCCGGCAGGCATAAAAATACGACGTCCGCCGCGTTGATCGCCGCTTTGCGCGCCGCCGTATCCTTCCGTTCCGCTTCGGAAAGGGCAAGGATCTCGAGATCCTTCCGCCCTTCCAGCCGCTCGTAAATGCGAAGCCCCGTCGTGCCCGCCTTGCCGTCGATAAAAATCCGATACGCCATTATTTTAACTTCTTTTGGTCGAGAAGCGCCTTTACCTTGATCGGAAGCCCGAACAGGTTGATAAACCCTTCCGAATCCTTT
This sequence comes from Bacillota bacterium, assembly GCA_021768985.1. GTDB lineage: Bacteria > Bacillota > Clostridia > Christensenellales > Borkfalkiaceae > Gallimonas. The sequence goes on along the minus strand of JAETTR010000027.1, from coordinate 3,713 downwards.
TGCGAATACGCGCCGCCGTCGTCGTCGAAGGTGGCGATGTCCTCGCTGTACAGGGAATTGGGAGAAGAAATCCCCGCGTTCATAATGTTGCCCTTGTAAATGCGGAGCTTTACGTCGCCCGTTACCGATTCCTGCGTCTTTGCGACAAACGCCGAAAGCGCTTCGCGCAAGGGAGTGAACCACTGCCCATCGTATACCATCTCGCCGAACTTGACCGCGACGAGCTGTTTGTAGTGCATAGTCGCCTTATCGAGACAAACCGTTTCAAGCAGGCGGTGCGCTTCGTACAAAATCGCGCCGCCCGGCGTTTCGTATACCCCGCGGGATTTCATGCCGACGAGACGGTTCTCTACCAGATCGGCAAGCCCCACGCCGTTTCTTCCGCCGATTTCGTTGAGCTTTTCCACAAGCTCGACCGCGCCCATCTTCTTGCCATCGATCGAAGTGGGAACCCCCTTTTCGAAATGAAGGGTGAGATATTCGGGACGATCGGGCGCCTGCAACGGAGAAACGCCGAGTTCGAGGAAGCCCTCTTTCTCGTATTGCGGTTCGTTTGCGGGATTTTCGAGATCGAGCCCTTCGTGCGAAAGATGCCAAAGATTCTTATCCTTGGAATAATTGGTTTCGCGGTTGATCTTCAACGGAATGTGATGCGCTTCCGCATACTCGATTTCCTCTTCACGGCTCTTGATGTTCCAGATTCTCCAGGGCGCGATAATCGCTAGCTCGGGCGCAAACGCCTTGATCGTCAGCTCGAAACGCACCTGGTCGTTCCCCTTGCCCGTGCAACCGTGGCAAATCGCGTCCGCCTTTTCCTTTTTGGCGATCTCCACGAGCGCCTTGGCGATCACGGGGCGCGCAAACGACGTGCCGAGCAGATATTTGTCCTCGTACACCGCGCCAGCCTGCATGGTCGGGAATATGTAATCCTCTACGAATTCCTTTTTCAAATCGAGCACGTAGAGCTTGGACGCGCCCGTTTTCAGCGCCTTTTCTTCCAGCCCGTCGAGCTCGGTGCCCTGCCCGACGTCGCCCGAAACGGCGACGACCTCGCAGTCGTCGTAATTTTCTTTCAGCCAGGGGATAATGATCGACGTATCCAACCCGCCGGAGTATGCCAAAACCACTTTTTTGATTTTCTTTTCCATAACGATTTCCTTATAAATTCGTATCGCTGTTTATTATAAACTTAAAAAGGACGCAAGTCAAGCATTTGCGCCCCCTGCGGTAAAAATATCCGCAATTCGTCATGCATATACACTGCATAATTTAAAAATTATTCAAAAACTATTCGTCCAAATCGGGATAGAACAGACGAACCTCGTCGGGCAAAAACTGCTCTTCGTAATATCTCGAAAAGGGCGCGCGGCGCAGGAACACAAATTTGTCTTGCGAGTCCTCCGTGCGGAACACGCAAACGAACTTGTTTTTATACGTCTTTACCGAAGCGCATCCGCCGATTCTGTCGTACGTAAAGATTTTTCGTTTGGTTTTTAAATGCACGACGGTATCCGTCACCTCGATTCCCGTCACCGTGCCCATGGAAACGCGCAATGCATAAAGCGAATAAACAACGAGGAACAGGATTCCGACGGCGGGCGCGATCGCCCAGAACGCCTTCACCCCCGCGAACGCAAAGACCAGACAGACCATGAACGCGGGAATCGCCAGACACGCAAAGACGGTGAAGAGCTTTTTCACCGTGTTCACGTACTTTTCGACGCCCTGTTTGACGATCATGCCCGCTCCTCCCCGAAGCGTATCCGAAACTGCGCGAGCAGCTCTCCGTCCGAACGCGCCTCGCATACGGAAGAATCGCCTTCGTCCTTTCGGAAAAAAGAAATCTCCGCGCCTTCTTTCACCTGTTTCCCGTAAGCGATCTGGAAATACCGGACGGGGCGGGAGAGCTCGTCCATCGTAAAACAATCGCAGAAAAAATCTGCGTAACGGGTATTGTTGGCGTGCTTGTAATGATCGCATTGACTGACGCCGACCCGCATGCGATAGATTTCTTTCCCCTCCGTCAGCTTCGGGATTTTCCAGTTGTCCACTTCCAGCGTCCGCTCCGCGCGGTACGGGCAACGCGCGTTCGCTTCCCCGAGCCTGTCCGGCGTCAAAAGGCGGAATCCGTCCAGATCCACCAGACACCAGCGGGTGGCGACGTTGGCGACGACCTCTTCCCCTATGCGCACGCGGGAATCGCGCTCGTAAATGACGTGCCGCGGCGGAAGCGGCCACGTTTCCACGATCGCCTTTTCGCCCAGCCGCACGGGGCGGAGAATTTCGCAACAGGTATTCACAATGATAAACGCGAGGTTTTTCGATTTCAGATCGAGATAACCGAAGCCGAGCTCGTCTGCGCTGAACCCCGCGGATTCCTGCAAAAGCGCGAGCAGAGAAGAAAGCTTCAGCTCGTCCTTAAAATCGAAATCGCTGTGCCGCAACGTGTATTCGTGCGTGTTGCAATATTGTTCCATAACACATAGTATAACACGCGAAAAACGATCTGTCAACTTCCCGCGGCAAGATAGGCGAGCGATCCTTCCCGAATCATTTGCGCAACCCGTTTCTGGTATTCTTTGTTCGTCAGAAGCGCTTCGTCCGCCTCGTTCGACAGGAACCCGCATTCTACGATGACTGCGGGAAAATCGTTGCAGTTGAGCACGTAATAATCCCCCTTTAACGCCTCGCTTTTCCGCGCGCAGTCGGGCGCGGAATTGAACGCCGTCTGGATACAGCCCGCGAGCGCCTTCGAATTTTCGGAGTCCTCGCGGAAGAACACCTGCGCGCCGCGGCGGGAAGAGAGCGAAAAGAAATTCTGATGCACCGATATCACAAGCGCGGGCGAATTCGAATTGATGATCTCCGCGCGCTTTTTCATATCCCGCTTTTTATATCCCGCGGTCGCCGCGCCGTACAAGCCCGCTTCGGTAGGTCGCGTCTGTACGACGAGAAAGCCCGCCTCCTCGAATTCCTCCTGCAAATAGCGGGAAATCGCAAGGTTGATATCGCTCTCCTTCGTTCCCGTCTTTCTGCCGACTACCCCGCCGTCAATCCCGCCGTGACCCGCGTCGATCACCACGGTAAGCCGACGGGCTTCCGCCGCCGTACGCGCAAGCGCGAAGAAACAGATTCCGAACGTGACGATCACCGCAAGCAACACGCTTGCAAACCCGAACGCCACCCGATGCTTATAAAAAAAGTTCATACCTTATCGTATGAACTTTCCGATTCGATTAGAATTTAATTCCCGCACAAATCCTGCGGCGAAATTTAAGAACGGGACAAATATTCGTCGATGGCTTTTGCCGCCGCCTTGCCCGCGCCCATGGCGAGAATGACGGTAGCCGCGCCCGTCACCGCGTCGCCGCCCGCGTAAACCCCTTCGAGCGAGCTCTTGCCCGTTTCGTCCGCCACGATCTCTCCGCGCGGTTTTGTTTCGAGCCCCGCCGTCGTCTTTTTACTGAGCGGGTTGGGAGAAGTGCCGAGCGACATGATCACGCAATCCACGTCCAGAACGAACTCGCTCCCCTTCTTTTCGATGGGGCGGCATCTGCCCGAAGCGTCCGGCTCGCCGAGCTCCATTTCCACGCACTTCAAGCCCGTAACGTTGTCGTCCTCGTCGGTGAGAATCTCCACGGGGTTGGTGAGCAACCGAAAGACGATTTCCTCTTCCTTCGCGTGCTCGACCTCCTCGCGGCGGGCGGGAAGCT
>JAETTR010000026.1 GCA_021768985.1 Bacillota bacterium | reverse complement strand
AAGTCGCGCCTTTGCGCTGTCGGGACACAATTTGCCGTACACTTGCGGCCTTCAAAGGAAGAGTGAATGCGGCGCGTATAAATCGTGCGCCCCGAACAGCGCGCCGCAGAGAGAAATACTTGAATCGAAGCGCGAAGCGCGGAGATATCATGGTTTCTCTCACATCACGGAAATTTCTTTGCGCGTCAAGCAAAGAAATTTCGTGAACCGTTAAACTTGTCCGAACAAATCGTACGAATCCGTTCTTTCGATTTTTACTTCCAAGCGTTTCCCCTCTTCCGCGCGCGGGGCGGTAAAATACACGTTGCCGTCGATCTCGCTCGCCTGAAAGTACGCCCTGCCGACAAAACAGCTCCGTTCGTAGTCGATTCCGTCGCACACGACAGAGAGCGTTTTTCCGAGATACGTTTGCAGTTTTGCGCGGGAGATTTCCGCCTGCCTGCGATAGAGCGCTTTTACCCGCTTTTGCTTGACGCGGGCGGGAATCTGACCGTGCAATTTGTAAGCGGGCGTATCCGGCTCCCGCGAATAGGCGAAGAAACCACAATTTTCGAACCGCGCCTCTTCCAGAAAGGCGAGCATTGCCGCGTGCTCTTCCTCCGTCTCCGAAGGGAACCCCGCGATAAAGGTGGTGCGCACGGCGATCCCGGGAATCTCCCGCCGAAGCTTTTGCAAAAGCGCGAGGTATTCCTCCCGAGTTCCCCTTCTGCCCATCAGTTTCAGAATCCGGTTTTCCGAATGCTGCAACGGAATATCGAGATACTTAATCACCTTCGGGTTGTATTTGATCTCCGAGATTAACTCTTCGCTGATCACTTCCGGATAACAGTATAGCAGACGAATATGACAGATATTGTCAAGTTCGGAAATTTTTTTGATTAAATTTACAAATTGATTTTCGCCTTTATCCTCGCCGTAGCGGGTGGTGTCCTGCGCGACGAGCACGAGCTCGTCCGTTTCGCCGAGCGAGCGCGCCTCACCGACAAGCTCCTCCATGGGATAGGAAACGTACTTCCCCCGAATCTTCGGGATCAGGCAATAGGTGCAGTGATTGAAGCACCCGTCCGCGATTTTCAGATATTTTACGTGGGGGGAGGTGGTAACGAACCGTTCGGTCAGACAACCCGATCTTCCCGTTCCCACGGCGTTGATCCTGCCCTCCGCGTACGATCGTTCGAGAGCGGGAAAGAGCTCGGAAGCGTCGTTCACGCCGAGAAACACGTCGCCCTCCGTAAGAGCGGGAAAGAGCTCGCCGATATATTTCTGGGGCAGACAACCCGTCACCACGATCTTTTCGAGCTTGCCGCCGCGGTAGCCGTTCCCTTCCAACACCGCGTTGATGGATTCCTCGCGCGCGGCGTTCAGAAAGGCGCACGTATTTATGATGAGCACTTCCGCGCGGGAAAGATCGCTCGTGATCTCGCAGCCGCGGCGTCTGACTTCGCCGAGCAGACGCTCGCCGTCCACGCGGTTCTTGTCGCACCCCAGCGAAATCATTCCGAAAACTTTTTTCAGCATCAGTCTAATTTCCCGAATTTACTTTCGAATTCCTCTTTGGTAAGAAGCACGGTGCGCGGCTTGGCTTTGCCCTCGAACGGAGAGATATAGTGCATCATCTCCATCCATTCGATGATCTTGCCCGCATGGTTGTATCCGATGGAGCACTTCCGCTGAATGAGCGAGATGGAAGCCGTGCCGAGTTTTACGACGATCCCGAGCGCCTTGATGTACTGCGGGTTCACCTTGCCGTCGTCCTCGCCGTCGTCGTCTCCGCCGCCCGCGGGCTCCTCGCTCTTATTGATATAGTCTGCGACCGATTTATCGAAATATGCCTCGTTGTTCGCCTTAATCTCTTCGATGACGGACTGCACTTCCTTCGAGCTCAAAAACGCGCCCTGCACGCGCAGGCAGTTGAACATGCCCTCGGTGCGGTACAGCATATCGCCGTTGCCGAGCAGTTTTTCCGCGCCCGATTCGTCGAGAATGGTGCGGCTGTCCACTTCCTGAATGACGCGGAAGGCAAGACGGGTGGGCAGGTTCCCCTTGATGACGCCCGTGATGACGTCCACCGAAGGACGCTGTGTCGCGATGACGAGGTGCATTCCCGCCGCGCGCGCCTTTTGCGCCAGACGCTGAATTCTGTCCTCGATATCCTTCTTGGCGACCGACATCAAGTCCGCGAGCTCGTCCACGACGATCACGATCTTCGGAAGCTTTTCCTCGTCCTCGGTCAGATTGGCGTTGTACTCGTCGAGGTTATGTACGTTGATTCCGCTGCGCGTCTTCTGTTCGAACAGGCTGTAACGGCGCTCCATTTCTTTGATCGCCCAGTTCAGCGCGGTCACCGCCTTCTGCGCGTCGGCAATGATCTCGTTGATCATGAGGTGCGGAAGCCCGTCGAATATGGCGAACTCCACCTTTTTGGGGTCGATCAGAATGAGCCGCAGATCCTCGGGCGAGTATTTGCAGATCAAGCTGATGAGCATGGCGTTCAGGCAGACGCTCTTACCCGAACCGGTGGAACCGGCGACGAGAATGTGCTTCATCTTGACGATATTGCCGCACACGTTCCGCCCTTCCACGTCCTTGCCGATCGCGAACATCAGCGAGTTGGGTTTGCCGTTTTCGTACTCCTCCGCTTCCATGACCGAACGCAAGCCGACCGTGGCGCGCACGGAGTTGGGAACCTCGATCGAAATCGCGCCCACCTCGGAGTTCGAATAGATATTCACGCCGTCGCGCGCGTGCAGACGGAGCGCGATCTCCGCGTCCCGCTTGACGACGGTGCGCACCGCCACGTTCCCGGGAATGTCGATGTCGTAACGGGTAACGGCGGAACCGCAGGTCACCTTTACGACCTCCGCTTCGATATGGAAACCCGCGAGCGTTTCCACGATTACGTTGGAATTGTGCTCGATCTCTTCCGCCGAAACGGTGACGGTATCGTTATACCGCTCGAACAGATTGCGGTTCGGGCAGACGTACTTTTTATAGACGTGCCTGACGGGCGCGGGTGCGGGCTCGTCCGAAATTTCGTGCACGGGCTCGGAGAACGCCGAAGCGCGACCGCCGCGGGGAGACTGCAAGCCCTCGAAGGAACGGGAAGGCGGCACGGGCTCGTCCGCGGTACGGAAATCGGCGTCGTCGAAATCCGCGTCGTTATCGTCAAACAGATCGGCGGCGGAGCTGCCGCGCGTTTCCTCATATTCCTCCGCGGGCGGCTCGAAACCGCGGCGGGGCGCTTCCGGCTCGGGCGCGACGAACACATCTTCCGCAGGCGGCTCGAAGCCGCGGCGGGGCGTTTCAGGCTCGGGCGCGGAGAACGTATCTTCTGCAGGCGGCTCGAAGCCGCGGCGGGGCGTTTCCGGCTCGGGCGCGGCGAACGTATCTTCCACAGGCGGTTCGAAGCCGCGGCGGGAGGGTTCAGGTTCGGAAGGCGCGAAAGGCTTCGAATCCTCTCCTGCTTTGCGCGCGCTATCGAGCTCGTCGAACGCGCGGGCGATCCGATCGTCCTGCTCCTCTCTCTGCTCGCGGGCGGGCGCGCCGAATCCGAAACGGGGCTCGTCCTCTTCCTTTTCCTCCGCGGGACGGGAGAACGCGCTGCGGAACAGCTCGCGCGAAGTGCGCGTCGGTTCGGGCGCGGGTTCCGTCCGTGCGGGCGCGGCGGGCTCGGTTGCCGCCGCGGGCGCGCCGCGGAAAATCGGACGATAGCCGTTGAAATCGTCGTCCTTCCGCACGGGCTCCGATCCCGTATCCTGCGCAGGCGCAGGCGAAACGTCTTTCGCGTAAAAATCGCGGTTCCCGCTCACGTCCGCGCTCGGCGCGCGATAAGTGGGCGTCTGCGGATAATTGTAATTTTCCTCGCGGTCGGGGAATACCCGTTCCGCCGGCACGATCTTGCGCGGCATGGCGGGACGGGCGGTTTCCGCCTGCCTGGAATAGCGTTCGGAATAGCTGGGCGCGGGGTTTTGTGCGGGCGCGCCGTACTCGTAGACGGTGCCGTTCGGCTCCTCCCGCGCGGGCGCGGGCGGGTCCTTTCGCTCCACGCTGCTTCTGCGCTGGGAAGCGTTAAACTGCGAATCTCTGCTGAAAATCAGATTGTTGCGATAGCTGCTCGCGGGATCGCCCGAGAAAAGAATCTCGCGGCTCTCCTCTTCCGCCCGACTCCGCGCCGTGGGCGCGGGCTGCGGACGGGTATATCTCTGTTCCTGTACGGCGGGTTCGGACACGGGCGCCGCTTCGTGATAGGCGGGCGCGGAAAGATCGTCGAAGCCCATGCCCTCCGATCGGACATCGGGTTGCGGCTCCGCCTGTTCCGCGCGGACGCGCTTGCGGAACACGAGCCCGCGCAGGGGCGTGCCCATCAGCACGTAAAAAAGCGCCGCCGCAAGCAAAAGAGAAAACACCACGTAAGCGCCCGCAACGTGAAACAAACTGCGAACGGGATACACGATCAGCCCCAGAATCACGCCGCCGCCCGTACCCGCCGCCGCGGAAGCGCCCGCCGCGTTCCAGCAACCGCCCATGTAGCCGCCGAAGCCTTCGGAAACGAAGCGCTCGGAGGTGGCGAGATGTACGATGAGAAAGATCGAAAGCGTCAGCAAAAAGAAGCGGAGCAGCCATTTGGCGGGAATCGGCTTTTTGCCGAACACCATGACGAATCCGAGATAAATAAACAGCAGGTCGAGCGGATAGAACAAAAATCCGAACAAGCCGACGAAAAACGCCGTGATCGCCGTGCCGACCGAACCGAATACGAGCTTGCCCGTAACGGCGATAAAAAACATGATTGCTCCGAATAACATAAACGTCATGCCGAAGGTCTCCCTCGTCATCACGGAAGCTTTATTTCTCTCTTTTTTGTTGTCACCGCGCCCCAAACTGTTCACGCCGAATCCTCCGAAATCCCCGAAAGGATCATAATACGCATTATTTCAACATACATTATATCATTTTTTCTTTCGATTTTCAACGATATTGACGATAAAAATTCGGATAACTTTTCCCCGACGTCGAAAAACGTGCGCGAACGACCGCGTACAAACGCGAAAAAACGCGCCCCGAAGGACGCGTTTTCCTGAAATTGCCAAGCGCGTAAAATTTTAGTCCGGTTTGCGCGGTTTCACACCATGCTCTCCAGAATGAGTTTGTCGGCGACGAGCGCGATAAATTCGCTGTTCGTGGGTTTTTCGCTTCCGATATACACCCGCGCGCCGAAGATCGCGTTGATCGCGTCGATTCTGCCGCGGTTCCATGCGACCTCGATCGCGTGGCGGATCGCGCGCTCCACCTTGCTCGCCGTAGAGCCGAACTTGTCCCCGATCACGGGATACAGCCCTTTCGTGACGTTGTTGATCACCTGCGGATCGTTTACCGCCATCTTGATCGCCTCGCGCAGGTAGCTGTACCCTTTGATATGCGGCGGAATCCCGATGGAGATAAAGATGTTGCTGATGCGCTCGTCGAGCGAACCCGCCCGCTTGCGTTCGAATTTTTCCCGCGAGCCCGCAACATCGGGGCTCATGATCTCGTTCACGCGCTCGCCGACGAGCTCCGCGGAAACGGGTTTCATGAGATAATACTTTGCGCCGAGCGTAATCGCGCGGTTAATGATCTTATCGTCGGTAAAGTTCCCCATCACGATAAAATCCGTTTTGCGGTTCTGTTTGCGCGCCTCCTCCATCACCGTAAATCCGTCCGCCGTTTTCAGCGACAAACTCATTATGGCTACGTCGGGAGAATGTTGCTCCAAAAGCTTCAGCCCCTCCGCGCCATCGTCCGTTACTCCGCAAACCTCGTACCCTTGCCCTGCGAAATATGAAGAAAGTTCTTCGGCGAATCCGCCGTTGCCTTCCATAATCAGAATTCGTTTCATATTTACACCTCTCTTTAGATCTAGTAACGGCATTATAATCTACGTGAAAGAATTTGTAAAGCCATTTTTGTACAAAATTCAAATATTTTTTTACGAAAATAATTCTTTTTTGTACAAAAATGTCGATTCGACCGAAAACGACATTTTTTGCGCGTAAAATCCGCCCTATTCCGCGGCAATCCGCACGCACGAATCGCGCATTTTGCGGAAAAAGCGATTGCCTTTTTGCGGGAGAAAGAGTATAATAGCAGAAAAACGATACGGGAACAAATTATGAAACGCTTCGAGGAATTTTTAAACGGATCGCTCACCGCCTATCAGGCGGCGGAAAACGCAAAGAACTACCTGTCGGAAAAGGGGTTTCTTCCCCTTTCGGAATCGGACGAGTGGCATTTGAAGGAGGGCGGTAAATATTACGTCGTCCGCGGGGGCAGCGCGATCATCGCGTTCACCCTCGGCAAAAGCGCGGGATACAAGATCGTCGCGTCGCACACCGATTCCCCCTGTCTGAAACTGAAAGAGAACGCCGCCCTCTCCGACGGCGAATTTACGCGGCTGAACGCGGAGCCCTACGGCGGCGGGCTGTATTATACTTTCTTCGACAGACCGTTGAAGCTCGCGGGGCGGGCGGTGTACCGCACCGAATCCGGCTTGCAGGCGAAAAACTTCGTAAGCGATTTCAACGTCGTGATTCCCTCGCTCGCCGTGCACATGAACCGCGACGCAAACGATAAATTCGCGCCCAATCCTCAGACCGATCTTCTGCCCCTGTTGTCGGTGGGCAAGAAAGATTTCGAAGCGCTGATCGGCAACCCCGTTTCCGCAGATCTGTTCGCCGTCTGCGCGGAAGCCCCCTTCGAGAGCGGCGCGGAAGGAGAATTTCTCTCCTCTCCCCGCATCGATAATCTCTCGAGCGTCTACGCATCGCTTACCGCGCTTGCCGAAGGCGCGCCCGCGGGCACCTGCGTCGCGGCGTGTCTGGACAGCGAAGAAGTAGGCAGCCGCACCCGACAGGGCGCGGGCGGAGATTTCCTTTCCGCCGTTTTAAAACGCATCGCCCTTGCGCAGGGAAAATCCGAAGAAGCTTATTTAAAAGCCCTCTCTTCCTCTTTGCTGATTTCCATGGACAACGCGCACGCGCTTCATCCCAACCGCCCCGAAAAATGCGACCCGACCAACCGCGCGAAGATGGGCGGCGGGATCGCGATCAAGGGGCACGCGGGCGGCGCGTACACGACCGACGCGCTCACTTCCGCCGCAGTAAAGACGATCTTCGACCGCGCGGGCGTCAAATACCAGACCTTTTACAACCGCTCGGACATGCGGAGCGGAAGCACGTTGGGCGCGATCAGTCTCGGGCAGGTATGCATGCCGTCCGTCGATCTCGGAATCGCCCAGCTCGCCATGCACTCCGCCGTGGAAACGATCTTAAAGAGCGATTACCTCGAAGCGGAGAACGGACTGAAAGCGTTCTTTGCAAGCGGAATCGAAATCAAGGACGACCGCGTGATTCTCTGAATTATGCAAAAAAGCCCCGCGCCCGCGGGGCTTTTTTTTATCCTGATTAACTCGCTTTTTCGAACTGCGAATTGTAGAGCTTCGCGTACAGACCGTTCTTTTTCAACAGCTCTTCGTGCGTGCCCGTTTCGCGGATATCGCCGTCCTGCATATACAGAATCATATCGGCGTCGCGGATCGTGGACAGGCGATGCGCAATAACGAAGCTCGTTCTGCCTTCGGTCAGCTTGTTCATCGCCTTCTGAATCTGCAATTCCGTGCGGGTATCCACCGAGGAGGTCGCCTCGTCGAGAATGAGCATGGGCGCGTTCTCCACCATGGCGCGGGCGATCGTGATCAGCTGTTTCTGCCCCGCGGAAATGGTGACCGAATCGTTGAGCATGGTGTCGAGCCCCTCGGGCAGAGTGCGCACGAAGTGCCCGAGCCCCGTCGCCTCGCACACGCGCATGAGATCGGTGTCGGAGATATCCGTCTTTCCGTACGTCAAGTTATCCCGCAGCGTTCCCTCGAACAGCCAGGTGTCCTGCAACACCATGCCGAACAGATCGTGCACGTTCTCCCGCGTGAGCGAAGAGAGCGGAACGCCGTCCACCTTGATCTCCCCGCCGCCCAGCTCGTAAAAGCGCATGAGCAGATTGACGACGGTCGTCTTGCCCGCGCCCGTGGGTCCCACGATCGCGACCTTCTGCCCCGCCTTGACCCCGGTCGAGAAGTCGTGAATGATCGTCTTGTCCTCGGTATAGCCGAAGCGCACGTGCGAAAACTCCACGTCCCCCTTGACGGAATCCAGCCGCGCCGTCTTGCCGCTCTCGTCCGAAAGCTCCTCCTCGCCGAGGAACTCGAACACGCGCTCGCTTGCCGCCGCCGCGGATTGCAGGTTCGCCATGCTCTGGGCGATCTGTCCGAGCGGCGAGGAGAACTGCCGCACGTAGATCATGAAGGAAACGATGATCGGGAAGGTCACGCCGAACTTTTCGCCGAACGCGAGCGCCGCGCCGACGATGACGACGACCACGTATCCGAAATTCCCCACGAATCCCATGAGCGGCTGCATGAGCCCGCCCAGGAATTCCGCCTTGAACGTGTTGTGCTTCAATTCGGCGTTGCGCGCCGAAAACTCCTCTCTCGCACGCGATTCGGCGTTGTAGGCGCGCACCACGTTCTGACCGGCGAAGTACTCTTCCACGTGTCCGTTCACCCGCGCGAGACTCCTCTGACGGGCGGAGAAATACTTCTGCGACTTCGCCATGATCACGCTGATAATGACGAACCCGAAGAGCGTGGCGGCGATCGTCGCGAACGCGAGAATCCACTGCGTGACGAACATCATGACGAGACACCCGACGAGCATGGAAACCGCCGTCACGAACGTTCCCACGCTGTTTACGAAGGACTGCGAAACGGTGTCCACGTCGTTCGTCACGCGGGAAAGCGTGTCGCCGAAGCTGTGCGAATCGAAATAGGAAAGGGGCACGCGGTTGATCTTGCCGCTGATGTCCTTACGCATGTTCCGCGTGATTTCGCAGGAAACGGAGCTCAAAATAAAGTGCTGAAAATAGTTCAACGCCATGCTCCCCGCGTACATGCCGATCAGCGTGTAGATAACCGCCATGAACGCGCCCATATCGATTGAAATCCCGACCGGCGTCTTGCCTTCGAAAAGCACGCCCTCCTGAATGATTTCGGTGAGCCGCGCGATTTTGTCGGGCGACAGCACGGCGAGCACGGTGCTTCCGACCGCGAAGAGCAACGCAACGAGCATCGCCGCCCAATATTTTTTACTGTATTTTGCAAGATCGACGAGCGCTTTTTTCGCGTTCTTCGCCTTGCCCGTATGATGCATCGGTTTCGGCATTTATAGTTCCTCCTCGCTCAACTGGCTCTTTGCGATTTCGAGATAGGTCGGGCAATTTTTGATGAGCTCTTCGTGCTTGCCCGCACCCACGACCTTTCCGCCGTCCAGCACCAGAATGAGATCGGCGTCCTTGATCGTTCCGATCCGCTGGGCGACGATCAGGCAGGTCGCGTCCTTGACTTCCTCTTTCAGCGCCTTGCGCAAATTCCGGTCCGTCGAATAGTCGAGTGCGGAGAAGGTGTCGTCGAAGATATAAATTTCGGCGTTGCGCGCCACCGCGCGGGCGATCGAGAGCCGTTGCTTCTGTCCGCCCGAGAAATTGGAGCCGTTCTGCGCGACCCGTCCGTCGTAAGCGTCCTTCTGCTTCTCCACGAATTCGGTGCCCTGCGCGACGGCGACGGCGCGCTTTACCGCCTCTTCGTCGGCGGCGTTGTCGCCGAAGTCGACGTTCTCGCGGATGCTTCCGCTGAACAGCACCGCCTTCTGCGAAACATAGCTGATCTTTTTATTCAGCTCCTCTTTCGTATACTCGCGCACATCGTGCCCGTCCACGAGCACCGTGCCTTCCGTCGGATCGTAGAAACGGGAAACGAGATTCACGACCGTGCTCTTTCCGCAACCCGTCGCTCCGATAAACGCGATCGTCTGTCCCCGCTCGGCGCGGAAGTTGATATCGGAGAGCACGTCCTCGCCGCCGTCGGGATAGCGGAAGGTGACGTCCCGAAACTCCACCGTACCCTTTTCGGCGGTCTCCCCCACGCCCGCGCCGTCCTTCAAACGGCAATCCGTATCGAGCACTTCGCGGATACGCCGCGAAGCAACGAGGGAACGGGGCAGGAACATGAACACCATGGCGAGCATCATGAACGCCGATACGACGAGCATTCCGTAGGACATGAACACCACCATGTCGGAAAACAGCGTGCTGAATTCCGAGACGCCCGCGTTGTTGATGAGAACCGCGCCGATCCAATAAATCGCGATGTTCAGTCCGTTCATGACGAGCGACATGACGGGCGACATAAACGCCATCGTCCTGCCCGTGAACAGGTTGGTCCGCATAAACTCTTCGTTTACTTTCCCGAATTTGTCCTGCTGATACTGCTCGGCGTTGTACGCGCGGATGACGCGAAGCCCCGAA
>JAETTR010000025.1 GCA_021768985.1 Bacillota bacterium | reverse complement strand
GACCGCCAGCAGCGTATAGCAATAATACGCGAACAATTCCAGACCGAACAGCTCCGCGATCGTCATGATCCCGACGACGAGCGCCATATAATACTCCGAACGAAAAAAACCGTTCAGACGCTTGATCAGGGCGCTTTTTTGAAGTTGTGGAAACGCTTCGGTCAACATTCTCTCAAAAAAACCTTTTGCCGCTTCTTTTGTTGCGGAGTTGCGGCGCGGGGCGCGCGCCCCGTTCGTGCGAACATATTATAACATGATTGAAATACGATTGCAAGCTTTTGAATGAACGAATGCGCGAAAGGTCGAATTAACGCGAAACGACTATAATTCGAGCGCTTCTTTATACAGCTCGCTCTTGGAAACTCCTCTGTCGGCGGCGGCGCGTTTTAACGCCTCCTTTTTATCGAGCCCCTGTTCCATGTAGCTGCGCACGTGCTCCTTCACGGAAAGCGCGCACAGCGGGTTTTCCCGCTTTTCCGCGCCCTCTACGACAAGTACGTATTCTCCCCGTTTTTCGCCGTGCAACCCTTCGGCAAGCGTAAAAGGCAAACTCTCCTCGTGAATTTTGGTGATCTCGCGCACGGCGCAGGCGCGGCGGTCGCCGAACGCGCGGTATAACGCGGCGACGTATCCGTCGACGTCCTGCGGCGCGCAGTGAAAGACGAGCGTTTCGCGGGCGTTTGCGTATTCGCGCAGAAGCGCTTCGCGCTCCCGCGCCTTTTCGGGCAAAAAGCCGAGGAAGGTAAATTTTTCGGCGGGAAACGCCGACAGCACGAGCGCGCACAAAAAAGCGTTCGCCCCCGGCAAAACGGAATAGGGCTCCCCCGCCTCTTTCAGAATGCGGCAGACCTCCCGACCGGGATCGGACACGACTGGCATTCCCGCGTCCGAAACGACGCAAACGGTTTTTCCCTCCCGCGAGAGCGAAACGATCTTCTGTGCCGCCTCGCGCTCGTTGAATTTATGACAGCTGAAAAGCGGTTTTTTGATCTCGTACGCATTTAAGAGCTTTAAGGTATGGCGGGTATCCTCGCAGAACACCGCGTCCGCCTCCCGAAGCGTATCGAGTGCGCGCAGGGTAATGTCTTTTAAATTGCCGATCGGCGTTGCCACGAAATATATCATTTGAAAAATTACCTCACAGGAAAATGAACCCGACTTGAAAAAAGATGCTTATTCGTTCACGTGAGTAGGCAGGACTTCGATTCCGCTCTTGCCGCCCTTGACCGCGGACACGAGCGCGGCGTACGGCTTTTCGCCCGCCTTGCCCGCAACGAGCTGTAACCGTTTGGGCTCCAGATTGAAATCGTGAAGGGTGCAGAGCACCTCGGAAAGACGGTCGGCGCGGTGCACGAGCGCGAACCTTCCGCCGAATTTCAAGCATTTTTTCGCCGCCGCGCACAGCTCGGCGAGCGTGAGCGAAAGCTCCTTCCGACACACCGCCTTCTCCTTTTCCGCCTTTTCGAAGCCGCCCCGTTCATAGGGCGGATTGCAAAGAATCAGCGAGAATTTCTCGGCGTAGACGGCGGGAATGTCCTGCAAACGCAGATTTTCCACCTGAAACGTTTCGGTCAAGCCGTTCAGTTCCACCGTCTTTCGGCTCATGTCGGCGAGCTCCTTTTGCATTTCGAACAGCGTTACCGACTTCACGCCCGTGTTTTCGGCGTAAAAATGCAATCCGACGACGCCGCTCCCCGAGCAGAAATCGGCGACGATTTCCCCCTTCTTCGCCTTTAAAAAGCGCGCCAGAAGCACCGAATCGGAAGTGAATCGGTAAAAATCGGTATCCTGTATAATCTGATAATTGCCAATCAAGAGGCTTTCGATTACTTGCATATTCAAAAAAGAATAAAGGCGCGGATTTCCCGCGCCTTTTCCCCGACGGTTTATTCCGCCGTAATTGCTCCCGTAGGGCAAGCGTCCTCGCAAGCGCCGCAATCGATACAGACGGCGGGATCTACGACGTACGTCGTATCGCCGGGTGCGATCGCGCCGACCGGACAGGTATCTGCGCAAGCGCCGCAGGATACGCAAGCATCCGAAATCGTGTGTGCCATGGTGAACCTCCATTAATCTTTGTCTGCGGGAGTGCCGCAGTTATCCGTATTATATCACAACTTTTCGCGTTCGTAAAGTTTTTTGTCGATTATTCCTGCGAATTTTTCTCCTGTTCGGGTTCGCCGCGGTGGAACTTGAGCTCCGACACGGGAAAATCACGGTAAAAGAACGCGCCGTCCTTTTCGATTTTTACGCGCACTTCCTGTTTTAACATGTTTTCGGAAATCACGACGCCCTTTCCCTCCGGCGTTCCGACCGTGCCGCCCATCTTGGGCATCTTCTTATACACGGACGCGTAATAATCGTTTTCGTAGGAAAGACAGCACATCAGTCTGCCGCAGAGCCCGCTGATCTTTCCGGGATTGAGCGAAAGCCCCTGATTTTTCGCCATTTTAATGCTGACCTTCTTGAAATCGGGCATACAGCCCGCGCAGCAGCACTCTCTGCCGCAGGGCGCGATTCCGCCCAGAATCCGCGTTTCGTCGCGAATTCCCACCTGTTTGAGCTCGATGCGGATATGGAAGGTGGAAGCGAGATCTTTTACGAGCTCGCGGAAATCGACTCTGCCCTCCGCCGTGAACGTGAACACGACCTTCGATCCGTCGAAGGTGAATTCGCAGTCGATCAGCTTCATTTCCAGCTCGTGCTTGCGGATCTTTTCCTTGCAGATCTTCATCGCTTCGCCGCGGCGCTCCTCGTTTTTGCGCACCGTTTCCAGATCCTTCTCCGTCGCGATCCGCACAATGGGCTTCAAGGGCGAGACGATCTCTTCCCGCTCCACCTCTTTGACGGGATCGACGACGACCGCGTATTCGAGTCCGCGCGCCGTTTCCACGATCACGCCCTGACCGCGCGCGGGCTGTAATTTCCCCGCGCCGAAATAATAGGGTTTACAGTTCCCTTTGAATTTTACGACGACAACCTTTTCCATAAAAAACTCCTTTACTCCGCATACAGCTTTGCAAAGCGTGAACGGGTATCCCGAATTTCCGTGGCGAGCGTTAAGAGCGCCATTCCGAAATTCGCGTTGAATTGAATTTGTTTTTCCGCTTCGCCGACGAGCTCGATCGCGCGGACGAGCGCGCCCGCAGGATACGACTTCGCCAACCGCGAAACCGAATCCGTTTTCAGCGCGGCGTATCTTGCCTGCCCCGCCGCGTAAAACATCATATCCCGAAGCAACAGCTTGAGCGCCGATAAAAAGGCGCGTTTTTCCTTGCGTTCGCCGAGCTCCCTGCACAGCGGCACGAAGTCCGCTTCCGATAAAAACCGTTCGGCGAGCCGGAACTCTTCGCCGCCGCCCGCGAGCAGACTCTCCGCGACCGAGAAAATTCCGCCGCTTGCCGCCGCCGCTTGCGCGATCCCCGACTCGCCCGCATGGGCGCGCTCCAACGCCCGCGCGATCTGTTCCTCCGAAAACGGAGGCTCCGCCAGCTTTTTCGCACGCGAGAGCACGGTGGGCAGCACGGTATGCTCCGCGGCCGCGCCGATCAGGAAATAGACGCCCTCGCAGGGCT
Source organism: Bacillota bacterium (assembly GCA_021768985.1). Classification (GTDB taxonomy): domain Bacteria; phylum Bacillota; class Clostridia; order Christensenellales; family Borkfalkiaceae; genus Gallimonas. Next base: position 7,053 of record JAETTR010000025.1, on the reverse strand, counting down.
CTTCGAGCGCCTTTAACAGCTTGTTCTGCACGAGCGGGGTGACCGTGTGGAACGCGTCGAGCACGAACAGCTTTTTACTGCCCTCCACGGGGCGAAGCACGCTTTCGTCCAAGAGCCGCGCCGCAAGGTCCGCCGTCAGTTTCTCCCCCGTCGCGGGATAAAATACGCAATCCGAAAAACTTTCCTCCGCGATCAGCCCCGCCAGGCGGCTTCCCTCCTCCGCGCCGAAAAACGCCTTGGCGCACTCCGTCAACAGCGGGCGCAAAAGCTTTTCGTCCGGAAAGAGCACGAGCGTCGTGTGGGAAAGATTTCCCTCGGCGGCGTCCGCGGCAATCCGTCGGTATGCAGTTGTTTCGCGAAGTAACCGTTGCATAATCGTCCAATTGAATCAGCGCAGACAGCCGTGATCGCCGTACGGCTCGGGCGCGCCGACCTCCGTCGGCTCGCCGCGGGAAAGCCCTTTCAGCGCCCGTTCGAGCGCGTTCAGCTCTCTTCGTTTGGTGCACGGCGAGAGATAGAACATCAGATAGTTCCCGTCGTTGAATTCGGGATAGACGCCGCGCGCTTCCAAAGCGCGCTGCGCTTCGTCCGCGCGGTTGCCGAACCGCAATACGAGCTTCGTCCAGTCGGCGTTCGGATAAGCGGAAAGCCGCGCCTTCAACGCCTCCGCCGCCCGCTCGATTTTTTCGTTTCTCGGATATTTGACGGCGTATTCCACGCTCGCCATGATCGGATAGGAGGGAGACGTCGTACGGAACAGCTTTACGGAATTTGCAAGCAACTCCGCCCATTCCGCCGTCTTTGCCGAAACGACCGCGCCCTGCGTGAGCGCGGGCAACGACTTATGCACGCCGTCCACCCAGAGATCGGCGTACTTGCCCGCGTGCAGTTGCGTGAAATGCAGATGCCCGCCGTGCGCGCCGTCGAGCGCGAACGGCTTGCCCGCCGCCGCGCACAACTCTTTCGCCGCGCGGAGCGGAGGAAAGTTTCCGTAATAGTCGGGCGACACGAGAAAGAGCGCGTCGGCTTCGTCCAACGCCCGTTCGATCCCGCGCAAAGAGGGTTGCAACGGGATGCCGCATTCCCTTCCGCAGGGAATCACGACGGGCGTCAGCCCGAGAATCTCGCAACCGCGCGTCGCGCTGACGTGCGCGAACGCGGGCAGAGCGATTTTTCGACAGCCCGCCGCTTTGAGCGCCGCAAGCATGGCGTAAACGCCCGAAGTACTGCCGTCGGTGAGAATAAAGCTCTTTTCCGCGCCGAGAATTTTCGCGAGATCGCATTCCGCTTCGCGGATTACGCCGTTCGGCGATGCGAGGGAATCGGAATAGGACAACTCGGTGATGTCCGCGCCCGCGCGCTTGTGTCCGGGAGTGTGAAAAGAGATATGCCTGCCCTGTTTTTTCAGCATGCGGGCAATGCGGCAAATTTCGGTACGCACGGCTTAACCGTATTTCTCCACGAGATAGCTCAAGAAAGAAAGCGTATCGTAGCGCAGTTCGTTCTGCTTTCCGTAGTTGTTGTAGAAAACGACGAGCGCAAGGTCCGCCGTGGCGATCTCCTCGCCGTTTTTGTAATAAAAGAGATTGGAAATCCCCTTTAAATTCCCGACGCCGATTCCCGCCGAATGCGTCTTTCCGTTTTCGTCCTCCACGATTCTGTGGGTGAGCGCGCCGCGTCCGAAAGCGGCTTCCACCGCAAGGTAATCCGCTTTCAGCTTGATCAGCCGCGCCTTTTCCTGTTCGATGCCCTTCTGCTTCTTGCTCTCCGAAAGAAACCGCTTGTCCCGATTGTTTCGGGCGAGGAAGCTCTCTTCCGCCGCCTTCTCGTCCAGTTCCGCCGTAAGATCCTCGCCGAAGAACCGCGCAAGATACGCGCGGCTGCTCTCCATAAAGTATGCGGTATCGAAAAACCCGCCGCCCGTCCGGTCCGAATCGACGAGCGCGTTCGCCGTAAGCGATTTGAGAACGGAATCCTCTTTCAGCTTGCCCTCTTCGTCATAGGTCACGAAATCGGTAAGGAACATGACGGTGCCCTCGCCCGCGGAACGGCGGGCGGTATACACCGTGCTCCCGTAGTTTTCGAGACTGAAGCTTTCGCTCGTAACCGTCAGCATTTCATAGGAAAAGGCGTCCTTCTTGTCGAGATCGTCCGAAAGTCCGTTAAAATCCGAGCCCGTCGTTACGTCGAAGTAACCGTAGACCTCGAAGGACTGCGCCTCGGTGGGACGGGTGCCGACCATCGTGAAAAAGAGAGACAGCGCGACTGCCGCCGCCGCGATCGCGATCAATATTTTCAGCCAATCGTAGGAGAGGAAATTCCCCAGCCGTTGTTTTGTAATTTTTGCGTCCAAACCCGCTCCTTTGCAAACGGGCACGGAAAAAGGATTTTCCGTGCCCCGTCAAATTATTTTTTCGGTTTCATTGTGGGAAACAAGAGCACGTCGCGGATACTGTCGTTATCCGTGAGCAGCATGACGAGGCGGTCGACGCCGAAGCCGAGCCCGCCCGTGGGCGGCATGCCGTATTCGAGCGCGTTTAAAAAGTCCTCGTCCACTTCCGCGTTCGCGCCCATCGCGCGCTTTCTGTTCGCCTGCGCCACCATTCTCTCCCGCTGATCGATCGGGTCGTTCAGCTCGGAGAACGCGTTGCCCATCTCCATTCCCGCCATAAAGTACTCGAACCGCTCCGTCATGGACGGATCGTCCGGCTTGCGCTTGGCGAGCGGAGAAATCTCCACGGGGTAATCGTAAATAAAGGTGGGTTGCACGAGCTTGTCCTCGACGAACGCGTCGAAGAACGCCGCGAGAATATGCCCCTTGGAATCCTTTCCCTTTTCGAGCGCCACGCCCTTTTCCGCGGCGAGCCTGCGCGCCTCTTCGTCGGAAGAAACGGCCGCAAAATCCACGCCCGAATATTTTTTGACGGCTTCCGTCATGGTCAGCCGCTCCCACTTCCCGAAGTCGAGCTCCGTGCCGCCGTAGGAAATCTTCGTGCTTCCGCACGCCTTTTCCGCGACGAACCGGTAAAGCTCCTCCACGAAGTCCATCATTTCGTTGTAATCGACGTACGCGCGGTACACTTCCACCGTGGTGAATTCGGGATTGTGCGAAGAATCCATGCCCTCGTTGCGGAAGATTCTGCCCACCTCGTACACCTTTTCGAACCCGCCCACGATCAGCCGCTTCAAATACAGCTCCGTTTCGATGCGCAGATACATATCGAGATCGAGCGCGTTGTGGTGGGTTTTGAAGGGACGGGCGTCCGCGCCGATTTCGAGGGGCAACAGAATGGGGGTATCCACTTCGGTATAGCCCTGCCCGTCGAGATATTCGCGGATATAGCGGAAGATCGCCGCGCGGCGGAAGAACGTTTTGCGCACGTCCTCGTTCATAATGAGGTCGATGTGGCGCAGACGGTATTTCATGTCCACGTTCACGAGCCCGTTGTGTTTTTCGGGCAGAGGCAGCAGGGATTTGGACAGCATTTCGAGATGCGTCGCATGCACCGAAACCTCCCCCGTCTGAGTTTTGAACACCGTGCCGCGCACGCCGACAATGTCGCCTATGTCGTAATCCTTTTTATAGGCGGTGTAAACGTCCTCGCCGACATCCTGACGGGTGATATAGAGCTGCAGCTGTCCGTCGCGGTCGGCAATGTGCGAAAAGGACGCCTTACCCATCACGCGGCGGGACATGAGTCTGCCCGCGACCGAAACCTCCTTGCCCTCGTACTCGCCGAAGTTCTCCTTCACGCAGACGGAATTCGCGGTCACGTCGTACTTCGTTTTCACGTAGGGGTCGTTGCCTTCCGATACGAGTTTTTTCAGTTTTTCGCGGCGGATGCGCGCCTGCTCGGCGAGCTGTTCCTCCGTGTTCTCCGTCCTCTCTTCCATGGTAGCCTTCTTTATTTTATTTTGAGAATTTTCAACTGATATTCGCAATCGGGCGCCTTGACGGTCACCGTTTCGCCCTTCTTGTGCCCCAAAAGCGCCTTGCCGACGGGGGATTCGTTCGACACGATATTCTTCATGGCGTCCACCTCGGTCGTGCCCATGATGGTATAGACCGTCTCTTCTTCCAGATCGGCGTCGTATACCTTGACCTCGGAACCGATATGAACGACCGAATTGTCGTCCGTTTCCTCGATGATGACGGCGTTCTTGATCTTATAGTCGAGCTCGATGATCTCCCCTTCGTTCGCCGCCTGCTCGTTGCGCGCGGCGTCGTACTCCGCGTTCTCGGACAAATCACCGTGACTGCGCGCTTCCTGAATGCGCGCCACGATCTCCGCCCGCTTGACTTTCTGGAGATATTCGAGCTGTTTTACCGCCTCTTCGTATCCCTTTTTGGTCATGAAAAATTCTGCCATATTCCCCATCCTTGTTTTTGCGCGTTTCGCGCGTTATTTATAACTGTTTATAAAGACGACCGTGACTTCCTCTCGTATGGTGGAAATCACGGTTACTATCGCTATTATACCCGATTCGCAGGGGTTTGTCAACCTACTTTTCGGATTCCTTGCGATTTTTCGCAAGATTTTCGACGAATCGCGCGATTCTTTCGACCGCTTCGTTCAGTTCCTTCATTCCCGTGGCGTACGAACAGCGCACGTGCATGCCGCCGCATTCGCCGAACGCGCTCCCCGGCACCACGGCGACCTGCTCGGTTTTCAAGAGTCCGTCGGCAAACTGCTCGCCCGTCAGACCGGTGCGTTTCACCGACGGGAAACAGTAGAACGCCCCGCGCGGCTCGAAACAGTCCAGCCCGAGTTCGTTGAAGGATTGCACGATAAATCTGCGGCGGCGGTCGTATTCCGCCCGCATCTGCTCCACCGAAGAGAACCCGTCCTTGAACCCGCCCGCGAGCGCGGCGACCGCCGCGTGCTGGGATACGCGGGGCGCGCAGAGCGCGGTATATTGGTGTATTTTCAGCATGGCGCCGTCCACCGCCCTGGGCGCGCAGGCAAAGCCGATCCGCCAGCCCGTCATGGCGAACGCCTTGGAAAACCCGCCCAGAAGCACGGTGCGCTCCCGCATCTTTGCGAGCGAAGCGACGGAAACGTGCCTGCCCCCGTAGGTAAGTTCGGCGTAAATTTCGTCCGATATCACGAGCAGATCGTGCTTTTCGATGACGGGAAGAATCGCTTCCAGCTCCTCCTTCGTCATGATTCCGCCCGTGGGGTTGTTGGGGTAGGCGAGCACGACCGCCTTGGTGCGCGGCGTGATCGCTTCTTCGAGCGCCTCGGGGGTGAGAATAAATCCGTTCTCCGCCGAGCACTTCACCGCGACGGGCACGCCGCCGCAGAGAGAAACGATGGGACAATAGGAAACGTAAGCGGGATCGGGCAGCAAAATCTCGTCGCCGAGATCGCAGGTCGCGCGGAGCGCCAGATCGATCCCCTCGCTCGCACCCACGGTGACGATGATCTGTTCGGGCGGATATTCCACGGAAAACCGCTCTTCGAGATAGCGGGAAATCAGCTTGCGCAGCTCCAAAAGCCCGCGGTTGCCCGTATATTGGGTGTAGCCCTTTTGCAACGAGCGGATTCCCGCGCTGCGCACGTCCCACGGCGTGACGAAATCGGGCTCGCCCACGCCGAGCGAAATCGCGTCGGGCAGGGTTTCCACCATGTCGAAATATTTGCGAATCCCGCTGGGTTTCAGCGATTTCGCTTTTTCGGTGAGAAAATCCCTCATGCCTGTACGGAAATCCTCCTGTTTTTATCCGGCTTGGTGAGCGCGCCTTCGATCTTATACTTCTTTAAAATGAAATGGGTCGCCGTGGAAAGCACGCACTCGAAGGTGGAAATGCATTCGGAAATGAACCGCGAAACGGATTTCACCGAGTTCGATTCCACGATCACCGCGAAGTCGTACGCGCCGCTCATGAGATAGAGGTTCTTCACTTCCGCGTGCTGGGCGATTTCTTCGGCGATCCCGTCGAAGCCCGAACCGCTCTGCGGGGTCACCTTGACCTCGATCAGCGCTTCGACGCATTCGTCCTCTTCCTCGTCGAGGTTGGTGATCGCGGAATACTTCACGAGCACGCCGCGCTTTTCGAGATCGCGCACGGCGGTTTCCACCGTTTCCTTTTTCTCACCGAGTATAACGGCGATTTTTTCGGCGCTCACGCGGCAATCCTCGCTTAAAACCCCGAGAATCTCCCGTTCCAGTTTGTTCATACTCTCCTCCCGTACGGCGTTCGCGCCGATTTATTTTATTCCATTGTAACCGAATTCATGAGTAAAGTCAAATACATTTGCTTTTTGCTGCGAATTTTTGTATAATAGCGGTATGTTCCGGATCTGGGCGAAAGTTTACAAGCACGACCACATAGCGAAGCAGTCGGTTTACGAGAGCGAGAAGAAATTTACTTACTCGGAATTTTTCAGTTACCTTGCGGAAATCTGCGACGGGTTGGATATTCCCACGCCCGTGCTGTTAAAGACGCATATCTTTAACTACGCAAAATTTAACCACGTCGTTTTTCGCCCCGCCGATTTTATGGAAAGCGTTCCGTTCGATAAACTCGTGTTGGAAAATATATTGTAATTCCGATTATTGCGCGAAGCAAAACCGCGCTTTTGCGGCAGCGCACACAATTTGCCGTATGCTTACGGCTTTTATAAGGAAAGGTGAATGCGGTGCGCATAAATCGCGAGCCCCGAAAGGCGCGCCGCAGAGGAAAATACCTGAATCGGAGCACACAGTGCGGAGATATCATGGTTTCCCTCAAATCACGACTTTTTCTTGCGTCAGCTCGCAAGAAAAAGTGTGAAATGCGCATACTATCGGCATGAAACACACCACCATCATCTGTTGCGCCTTTCTCATCGCCTACGGGCTGGGCGCGTGCATTTACGCCTTGACGGGGTTCAATCTGCTGTTTTTCGTTTGCGCGGGGAATCTCGTCGTATACCGCTCTCTGCTCTCTCTCGCGGGAGTCGGCGCGCTCTGGCTGTTGTTGTGGCTGATTGCGTTCCGCCCGTGAAAAGTGTTGGCGTAAAAACGCTTGACGGACGCGGGCGTGCGGCGTTAAGTAGAATGCCCGGG